>JAZFSB010000303.1:0-4578 GCA_036445935.1 Alphaproteobacteria bacterium
CGTCCCTGTCGCGGGCGAAATTCGCGCGCGAAAGCTGGGAAAATCATGGAGCGGTGATCACCGTAGAAAGCCTTGATGACGCGCCCGCGCTGATCGACCGTTTGGCGCCCGAGCATCTTGAGATAGCGACCGTTGACCCGGAAAGGATCGCCGCGCGCGTGCGCCATGCCGGGGCGATCTTCCTTGGCCGCCACACACCGGAAGCCATCGGTGATTATGTCGCCGGGCCAAGTCACGTCCTGCCAACCTCGCGCAGCGCGCGGTTTTCGTCTGGCCTCGGCGTACATGATTTTCTCAAGCGGACCTCAATCATCGGCTGCGACGCGGCGTCGCTTGAGCGTATCGGCGGGGCGGCGGCCACGCTGGCCAGGGAAGAAGGGCTCGACGCCCACGCGCTGTCGGTTACGATCCGGCGGGGAGAACCGGGCGGGAGCTGAATTTGGGCGCTGAAGATTCCAGGCGGCTGATCCGGGTTACGCTGGTGGATGAGAGCGGGGTTCGCCGCAGCCCCGAGATTGAGCACGAACGCGCCGTCGCCATCCATGATCTGGAACACGAAAATAGCTTCGAGCTGGTCAGCCATCCGGGGGGGCCCTACCTGCTTGGCATCGTCGTGCGTGAAAATAGGCTGGTGCTCGACGTGCGCGATGCGGATGACCGGCCGCTGGAGGAAATCCTGCTGCCGCTCGGTCCCCTGCGTTCGATCATCCGCGATTATTTTCGGGTCTGTGACGCCTATTACGAGGCCATCAAGACGGCGAGTCCGTCGCGCATCGAAGCCATCGATATGGGGCGGCGCGGGTTGCATGACGAAGGCGCCGAACGGCTGCGCGACCGGATTGCCAGCCGGATCAGAATCGACGAAGGAACCGCCCGGCGGCTGTTCACCCTTATCTTTATCCTGCATTCCAGCGAGGTGCGCGGGTGAACGGTCGGGTCACCAGCCTGCTGTTCGTGTGCGATCAGAATTCGCTGCGCTCTCCAATGGCGGAAGCCATCGCCAAGGCGGATCACGGCGAGCGTATCTTCATCGACTCCGCTGGTGTGCGCGATGGCCAGCTTGACGAAATGTCGGTCGCGGTTCTGGCCGAAATCGGCATCGATCTGTCGCGCCATCAGCCCAAGCGGCTTGCCGAGCTGATGGATACATCGTTCGATGTCATCGTTACCCTGTCGCCCGAGGCGCATCAATTGGTGCTCGACATGACCCGCACCGATGCCGCCCGGGTGGTCGACTGGCCGACCAATGACCCGTCCACCATCGAAGGCAGCCGCGAAGTCAGACTTGCCGCCTATCGCGAACTGCGTGATACGCTGCGCTCCATGATCGAAAATCTGTTGAATGGCGAGGAACAGAACGAGTGAGCGTAAAAGGATCGCCCGTGCATCGCCTGGTGCTGGCCTCTGCTTCTCCCCGGCGGCTTGAACTGCTCGGGCAGATCGGCATCGTCCCCGATCTGGTGGACCCCGCCGAGATCGACGAAACCCCGTCCAGGGCCGAGACGCCCGAGCGGCTGGCGTTGCGATTGGCGCGTGAAAAAGCACTCGCGGTCGCCGGCCGGCATGATGGGGACTGGGTGCTGGGCGCCGATACCGTGGTCGGGTGTGGCCGCAGAATTCTGCCCAAACCGGACAACGCGGCCGGGGTGCGGACCTGTCTGCGCCTGCTGTCCGGCCGGCGTCACCGGGTCTGGGGAGGGATTTGCATCGTCTCCCCGGACGGGGTTGCCCATGCGCGCCGGGTGATGACCGCGGTCTCCTTCAAGCGCCTGCATGACAGCGAAATCGATGCCTATATCGAAAGTGGTGAATGGCGCGGCAAGGCCGGCGGTTATGCCATTCAGGGGCTGGCGGCGCGGTTCGTGAAGTCTCTCAACGGATCTTATTCCAACGTCGTAGGCTTGCCGTTATTCGAAACTGGCGCGATGCTTGACGGGCTGGGCTTCGTCCCCACGGGCCACATAGGACGCCTGACATGAGTAACGAATTGCTGATCGATTGCGACGGTGGCGAACTTCGTGTCGCCGTTATGGTCGATGACCAACCGCGCGACCTGATTATCGAAAGCGCCATCCGCACCAGCCTGGTGGGCAATATCTATCTTGGACGGGTGCGACGCGTGCTGCCCGGGTTGGGGGCGGCGTTCGTTGATTTTGGCGGGGTGCGCGATGGCTTCCTGCCGCTTGGGGGGCGCGAAGGTGATGGCGAGCCCGCGCCCGCGCTGGTTGAGGGCGAGACAGTGTGCGTTCAAGTCATACGCGACGCCTACGCCAAGAAGGGACCGCAGCTTTCGCGTCGACTGACCATCGCCGGGCGCTATCTGGTCTATGCGCCGGATAGCGCGCGTGTCGCCATATCGCGCCAGATCGAAGACGAGGCGACACGCGAACGGTTGCTCGAAATTGTCGAGGGGCTGGTCGAGGGGACCGAAGGCTTCGTGGTGCGCACCGCGGCCGATGGCGCCGATGAGAACGGTATCGAGGCCGAGGCGCCCTTGCTGCGCGATGCCTGGGACGCGCTTAATGAGGCGCGCGAAAAGGCGGAGGCCCCGGTGCTGCTGCACCGCGACCCGGGCCCCGTCGAACGCGCGCTGCGCGACCATGGGCGGCCCGATATCGACGCCATTCGCGTCGAGCGTGGCGCCGGGCTCGAAGCGGCGCGGAATTTCTGCAAGCGTTTCGCGCCCGACCTGCTCGACCGGCTCTGCGCGCATGGCGACACCGTACCGCTGTTCGAGGCGCATGGCGTCGAAGATGCCATCGCCGCCGCGCTGGAACGCCGGGTGTCGCTGCCGTCGGGTGGGGCGATCATAATCGATCAGACCGAGGCGTTATGCGCCATCGATGTGGATTCCGCGCGCTCTTCCGGCGGCACCGATCCGGTTCATGCCGCCTTCAGTACCAATCTGGAAGCCGCTGTCGAGGTTGCGCGACAGGTCCGGTTACGCAATATCGGTGGGTTGATCGTGGTCGATTTCATTCATGCCGAGGACGACGATCAGTGGAACCGGGTATTTTCCGTGCTGGCCGAAGGTTTCGCCGATGATCGCAACCCGTGCCGCATTCTGGGCCGGACCGCCGGTGGGCTGGTTGAGATGACCCGGCGTCGGCGGCGCGAAGGGTTGCGCGAGACCATGTTTCTGGCCTGCGAGGCCTGCATAGGGACGGGTCTGGAAAGGCGACCGGCCACGGTTGCGGCCGATATCGTCCGCGCGCTCAGGCGCGACGCCCACACCCTTCCCGGCAATGGACTCGGGGTTCATGCTGACGCGCTGGTGGTTGACGCGCTACGCGCGCTGTATTCGGACGGCGATGACGGGCTGTCGCGCGCCATTGGCCGGCCGGTCAGGCTCAACCCGCGCGACGATTATGATCCCGAAGCCTTCGATATATTCGCTGAATAGACCGGGAAGGGGGCTGAAACATGGACGATGACGCCAAAAAACCGGGCGGACGCTGTCCAATGTGTGGCGCCGAGCGGGTGAAGCGCTATCGCCCGTTTTGTTCGCGCCGCTGCGCCGATATCGATCTTGGCCGCTGGCTCAATGGTTCCTACACCGCGCCGGTGATCGAGATGGATGAAAGTGATCTTGCCGATCTCGACGCCACAATGGAGCAGGAAGACGACTCCTCCATCCACTAGGCGGCGCGCCACCGTGCTGTTCAACCCGGCAGCCGGGCGCGGCACGCGTCGGCGTTTGGCCGCTGTCATTGACGCGATTGGGCAACTGGGCTGCATCGTCACGCTGCAGGAGACCGCGGGGCCGGGCGACGCCGGAAAATTAGCGGCCGGCGTCACCTGCGCTGAGGCCGACGTGCTGGTCGTCGCGGGTGGCGACGGCACTATCAATGAAGCGATTAACGGTCGGCGGTCGGACGCACCGCCGCTTGCCATATTGCCGATGGGCACGGCAAATTTACTGGCGCTCGAACTTGGCCTGCCGACGAGGCCGGATGCGCTCGCGGAGATGGTGGTGTCCGGCCCGGTGGAGCCCGCATGTCCGGCGCGACTTGGGACTCGGCTGTTTCTGCTTATGACCGGCGCCGGGTTCGACGCGAATGTCGTTGCGCGATTGCCGAGCGGGCTCAAGCGCGCCTTTGGCGCGATCGCGTATGTGCTGGTCTCGCTGCGCCTGCTGGCCGGCGGCTTCGGGCATCCCGCCTATGAGGTGGAGATCGACGGCGTACCCAGCCGGGCGGCATCGGTGATTGTTGCCAAGGGGCATTATTATGCCGGACGTCATGTCTGCGCGCGCGCCGCCAGCATCGATATGCCGGAACTTCAGGTCTGCCTGTTCGAGCGCGCCGGAAGCTGGCAGGTCCTCTGCTATGCGCTGGGATTGCTTTGCGGACGGCTTGAGGGCATGGCGGGGTATCGGGTGGTGCCGGCGCGGCGCCTGGTGATCCAGGGGCCGGCGGGCGAGCCGATTCAGCTTGATGGCGACGTCGCCGGCAGGCTGCCCGCGACCATTGATCTGGCGCCGGAGACCTTGCCGCTGGTGCGCTGGACAGGTCCCGCGAATTTGCCTATAAGCGGCCTTCCTCGTGGGATGCCCAGGTAGCTCAGTTGGTAGAGCAC
>JAZFSB010000304.1:0-2710 GCA_036445935.1 Alphaproteobacteria bacterium
AGACGAACAGTGCTGTGAGGCGTCCAATTTTTCGAACCACGCGCGCTTCTTCCCCACGAACTTCCCCACGAATTGTTTGTGGATTGTAGCGGACACCAGCGAACAGCGCCAAACAAATATGGCCGAAGAGGATGGAATTGCTTCGAAAACGCGATTATCTGCGAACAGGAACGAACGGTGAAAAACACCAGTTAGACGGAGCCTTGCTCCGGCCCTTTTTTTATGAGGCTTTCTCACCTCTCAGCCCAACCCATACCAGCAGTGCAAGGATGGTACCGCCGACTACGTAGAAGCTGTTTTCCAGCCCGGCGAGTTCCACCACCCCGCCCATGACCACCGGCACGACGACCGCGACGGTGCGGCCCATGGTCAGGCGCAGCGCCGCGCCCTTGCCCTGGGCGGTGACGCCCGCCGACCGGGCCATCAGCGAGATTTCCATCGACGACGCGATGCCGCTGCACAGGCCGCGCAGGGACTGGGCGATCAGCAGCAGCACATAGGCGCCGAGCAGCGGGGTGATCATGATCATCGTGGTGCCGATCGCGACGCCGGTGAGCAGCAGCAGGCGCGGGGCGACGAGCCGTGCCAGCCTGCCCACGAACAGCGAACCGAGCGCGCCGAAGATGCCAGTGACCGAGATCAGCGTGCCGATCGCGGTACCCGAAATCCCAAGCTGGCCGAGATAGACGATATAGAACGAGCTTTGCATGCCGACGCTGGAATGGCGCAGCATGGTAGCGCTGATCACCATCGCGATGGCCGGAATGCCGAGCAGGCTGAAGGCGGCGATATAGTCGCGCGGATTTGGCAACAGATCGCGCGGGCCGATCTTCGACGTGGTTGGCGCGCGCCCCCCCTCCGTCGCCACCCTGTCGGCCTCCGGCGGTGGGGTCGGCACAGCCAAGGTGCAGACGAACGCACCCGTGGCCCACAGGGTGAGGAACCCGAACGCCGCCCACGGTCCGCCCAGATCCCACATGGCGCCGGCCAGGGGCGGCCCCGCGAACACACCGATCCGGGTGCTCAGCGTCAGCCTGCCGGTATAGACCGGATGGCCCTGCATGATATGGCCGATCATCGATTGCACGCCGACCCAGCACAGCATGACGGCCAGCCCGCTCAGCATTTGCAGCACCACCACCGCCGGGATAAACGGCAACATCGGATAGAATAGCGGGATGACCATCGCCATGGCGGCAAAGCCCAGCATCACCCGGCGCACGCCGAAGCGATCCATCAACGCCCCGCCATGGATCGACAGCAGCATGGGCAGAAACTGGCGCGATGCCAGCACGATGCCGACGACGAAGGGGCTCGGCGCCAGCACCAACACCCATAGCGGCACAATCACGTTATAGAGCTGGAGCGAGCTGTTGGAGAACAGGCCGGCGCCATAGACCGCGGCCTGCACGCGCCACGGAACCGGCGTGGCATCGCGCGGCGCCATACGGGAATGCGGCAGGTTCAGCTTCCTGGCACCCGGCGAAAGGCAACGGCCAGCCGGTTGTGGCTGTTGATGGCGCAAATTGCCATGGTCAGCGCGGTCAGCTCGCGCTCATCGAACTGGCTGCGCACGCGCTCATAGACATCGTCGGGCACGCGTGATTCCGCGACCAGCGTGACCGCGTCGGTCCAGGCCAGCGCCGCCGTTTCGCGCGCATTGAAACAAGGTGATTCCCACCACACCACGACGTTCTGGATGCGCTCTTCGGTCTCACCGGCTTCGCGCAACCGGTTGGCGTGCAGGTTCACACAGTTGGCGCAGCCATTGATTTGCGAGGCGCGCAGCTTGATCAGCTCAAGCAATTCGTGACCTAGACCCGCTTCGTCGACCGTCTTGGCGAACGCGCCCAGCGCCTTCCAGCCCTCGGAAAACGCGCCGCGATAATCCAGCCGTTCCATTATTTTCTCCCTGTGAATGTCGCTGAGGAGTCCAATGCAAAATCCACTTGCGTGGACACGCATCGGCCTCTCAACGCGCGTCCTTCAGCGTATTGCGGAACTCGACCACCATGGTTTCGGCCTTGGTATCGAACCGCGCGCGTTTGATCGAATCCAGATCGACGCCGGTTATGCGCACGAAACGCGCGCCCGCCGGATAAGAGATCGAATGGATGGCGTAATTATCGAAGATGCCGGCCTGGCCGCGTTCCAGCCGGTAGTTTTTGGTCGCCTCCAGCTTCGCCTTGCCCTCTTCGGTTCCGTCATCCAGGCGGCTCCATTCCGTCATGTCGGTATGTTCCACCGCCTGGCCATAGACGGCCCAGCTTTCACCATGATCGTGCGGCAGGCTTTCATGCGGCTCACTCATGGCGTAACCCAGCACATGAAAGCCGAGATCCGGGTCCTCATAAAGCAATGACGGGCCGCCCGGCGCGTCGGGACCGCAATATTCCGCGACGAATGCGTCGTCCTCGAGCAGCGCTTGCAGCCTGTCGCGTACTTTTTCCAGCGCCGCGCGGTCCTGCTGGCCCTTCAGGATATCCCGGCAATCGTCGGTGAACTGCTCCAGCGTGTAGCTCATTTTGGTCCCTTCCGTTCAAGGCGGCTCCGGCCCGCTCCCCCTCCCGGCCACCCATAGGATAATCCCGTGGGGTGGCCGGGAGGGGGAGCGGGCTGGTGCCGCCTTTTAACAAAACAGGAGGATAAAATGAGCTACACGCTGGAGCAGTTCACCGACGATTGCCGGGATATCATGAAGGGCCAGCAG
>JAZFSB010000305.1:0-3671 GCA_036445935.1 Alphaproteobacteria bacterium
CCGACAGCTCGTCCATGCCCAGGATGGCGATGATGTCCTGCAGGCTCTTGTAGCGCTGCAGCACTTCCTGTGTTTGGCGCGCTACGGCGTAATGCTCCTCGCCCAGGATACGCGGGTCGAGAATGCGCGAGGTCGAATCGAGCGGATCGACCGCCGGGTAGATGCCGAGTTCGGCGATCTGGCGCGACAGCACCGTGGTCGCGTCAAGATGCGCGAACGAGGTGGCCGGCGCCGGGTCGGTCAGAGCGTCGGCCGGCACGTAAATGGCCTGCACCGACGTGATCGAGCCCTTGTTGGTGGTGGTGATGCGTTCCTGCAGGATACCCATGTCGGTGGCCAGCGTCGGCTGGTAGCCCACCGCCGAGGGGATGCGGCCAAGCAGCGCCGAGACTTCGGAGCCGGCCTGGGTGAAGCGAAAGATGTTGTCGATGAACAGCAGCACGTCCTGGCCTTCGGCGTCGCGGAAATATTCCGCCAGCGTGAGGCCGGTCAGCCCGACACGCGCGCGCGCGCCCGGCGGCTCGTTCATCTGGCCGTAGACCAGCGCCGCCTTGGATTCACCCTCGAGGTTGATAACCCCGGACTCGATCATCTCGTGATAGAGATCGTTGCCCTCGCGGGTACGTTCGCCGACGCCGGCGAACACCGAATACCCGCCATGCGCCTTGGCGACGTTGTTGATCAGCTCCATGATCAGCACCGTCTTGCCGACGCCGGCGCCGCCGAACAGCCCGACCTTGCCGCCGCGCGAATAGGGCGCCAGCAGGTCGACCACCTTGATGCCGGTCACCAGCATCTCGGTTTCGGTCGATTGTTCGGAGAAGGGCGGGGCATCGCGGTGGATCGGCAGCTTCTGCTTGGTAGTGATCGGGCCGCGCTCGTCGACCGGGTCGCCGATCACGTTCATGATCCGGCCCAGCGTCTCGGGCCCGACCGGCACGGTAATCGGCGCGCCGGTGTCTTCGACCCCCTGGCCGCGGACCAGACCCTCGGTGGAGTCCATGGCGATGGTGCGGACCGTCGATTCACCGAGATGCTGCGCCACTTCCAGCACCAGCAGCCCGGTATCGGTCTTGCAGTGCAGCGCATTCATGATGTTGGGCAGTTCGCCCTCGAACTGCACGTCGATAACCGCGCCCAGAATCTGGGTGATCTTGCCGCTGCTGTTGGTGCTGTCAGCCATGATGATTCCTCGCCTTTTTTGTCCCGTGCCTTTGGCGCTAGAGCGCCTCGGCCCCGGAAATAATCTCGATCAATTCCTTGGTGATGTAAGCCTGGCGCGTCCTGTTATAGGTCAGCGTCAGCCCGTCGATCATGTCGCCCGCGTTGCGGGTCGCGCTGTCCATCGCGGTCATCCGCGCGCCATGTTCGGACGCCGCGTTTTCCAGCAGCGAACGATAAATCTGGACGCCCAGGTTGCGGGGCAGCAGATCCTCGAGGATTTCCTTCTCCTCGGGCTCGAATTCGTAGACCGCTTGGCCGGTGGCATCTTGCGCGGTCTTGGCCGCGTCGTCCCCGGCGTCGTCGCCCGTGTCCGCGCCCGCCGCCTGGAAGGGGATGAGCTGCTGGGTAGTGACGATCTGGCTCATGGCTGATTGGAAACGGTTGTAGATAATGGTGCAGACGTCGAATTCGCCGGCCTCGAACATGGTATGAAGCCGTTCGGCGATCTGCCGCGCATCGTCAAAACCCAGCCGCGGCTTGGCTATATCTTCGACGGTATCAACGATCAGCGCGCCGAGATCACGGCGCAGCAGGTCGCGGCCCTTGCGTCCGATGCACAGGATCTTGACCTCCTTGCCGTCGGCCTGAAGCCTCTGGATCAGCCGCCGCGCGCCGCGCACGATGGTGCCGTTGAAACCACCACACAGTCCGCGGTCGGATGTTTCCACCACCACCATGTGTATCTGGTCGCGCCCGTTGCCAGCCAGCAATGCCGGACCCCCGGCGCCTTGCGGCAAGCCCGCGGCAAGCGATGACAGCATGCGGTCCATGCGCTCGGAATAGGGACGGGCGGCTTCCGCCTGTTCCTGGGCGCGGCGCAGCTTCGCCGCCGCCACCATCTTCATGGCCGAGGTGATCTTCTGCGTCGACTTGACGCTGTTGATGCGATTCCTCAGATCCTTGAGGTTGGGCATCGCTCTTTACGGCCTTTTGTCCGGGGTTTCTGACTGGGGTTCCGCGCCGCGCTCAGGCGGCAACGAAGGTCTTGGCGTAGTCGCCAATCGCGGATTTAAGCGTTGCCGTGGTCTCATCGCTCAATTCCTGCTTGGCCCGGATATCGTCGAGCACGGGCTTGAAATTGGCGCGGATATGCGACATCAGCCCTTCCTCGAACCGCGTCACATCTTTGACGTCGATGGCATCGAGGAAGCCGTTCACCCCGGCGAAAATCGAAACCACCTGCTCCTCGACCGCCATCGGCTCATATTGCGGCTGCTTGAGCAGTTCGGTCAGGCGCGCGCCGCGGGCGAGAAGGCGCTGCGTGGAAGCATCGAGATCCGACGCGAACTGCGCGAACGCCGCCATCTCGCGATACTGAGCGAGTTCCAGCTTGATCGAGCCGGCGACCTGCTTCATCGCCTTGATCTGCGCCGCCGAACCGACCCGGCTGACCGAAATGCCGACATTCACCGCCGGGCGGATGCCGGCGTAGAACAGTTCGGTTTCGAGGAAAATCTGGCCGTCGGTGATCGAAATCACGTTGGTCGGGATATAGGCCGACACGTCGCCGGCCTGGGTCTCGATGATCGGCAGCGCCGTCAGCGAACCCGCGCCATTGTCTTCGTTCAGCTTGGCGGCGCGCTCCAGCAGGCGCGAATGCAGGTAGAAAACATCACCCGGATAGGCTTCGCGGCCCGGCGGGCGGCGCAGCAGCAGCGACATCTGGCGATAGGCGACCGCCTGCTTGGACAGATCGTCATAGATGATCAGCGCGTGCTTTCCGTTGTCGCGAAACCATTCGCCGATGGTGCAGCCCGTATAGGGCGCGAGATACTGCATCGGGGCCGGGTCCGACGCGGTGGCGGCGACCACGATGGTGTAGTCCATGGCCCCGTTATCTTCGAGCGTCTTCACGATCTGGGCCACCGTCGAGCGCTTCTGGCCGATCGCGACATAGATGCAGTAAAGCTTTTTCGATTCATCCGTGCCGGCGTTGATCGCCTTCTGGTTCAGGATGGTATCGATCGCGACCGCCGTTTTGCCGGTCTGACGGTCGCCGATGATCAGTTCGCGCTGGCCGCGCCCAACCGGGATCAGACTGTCGATCGCCTTCAGGCCGGTCTGCATCGGCTCATGCACCGATTTGCGCGGGATAATGCCCGGCGCCTTGATGTCGACCCGGCTGCGCTCGACGCCTTCGAGCGCGCCCTTGGCGTCGATCGGATTGCCCAGCGCGTCAACCACGCGGCCGAGCAGCGCTTCGCCCACCGGGGCATCAACGATGGCGCCGGTGCGCTTGACCGTATCGCCTTCCTTGATGGTGCGGTCGTCGCCGAAAATCACCACGCCGACATTGTCGGTTTCAAGGTTGAGCGCCATGCCGGCGATATTGCCGGGAAATTCGACCAGCTCGCCGGCCTGGCAGTTATCCAGCCCGTAGACCCGGGCGATGCCGTCGCCGACCGACAGCACGCTGCCGACCTCGGCCACAACGGCCTCGTAGCCGA
>JAZFSB010000306.1:0-2177 GCA_036445935.1 Alphaproteobacteria bacterium
AGGACAACATCCTGTTCGGCAAGCTGGCCTATGGCCAGGCGCAGGCGCAGGCGCGCGTCGGAGAAGTGATCGGCGAAGTCGTCGATAGCCTGGAGTTGCGGCGCGAGGTGATGCGGGTGGGCCTGGGCTACGAGGTCGGCATCGCCGGCGGACGCCTTTCCTTCGCCCAGCGTCAGAAGCTCGCCATCGCCAGCGCGCTGATGAAAAACCCGGACGTTATCATCGTCAACGAAGCGACCGCGTCGCTCGACACCACCGCCGAGGCGCGGGTGATGGAAAATCTGTTGCGGCACATGAAGGGCCGCGGCGTAATCTGGGTGGTAAACCGGGCGCGTCTGGCCCGCGACTTCGACAATATTTTCGTCATGGATGGGGGCAAGGTGGTGGAAACCGGCATTTTCGCCGAATTGGAAAAATCCGGATCGGTGTTTGGCGAATTGCTGCAGACGCAATAGATTAATGTTCGTGGAAGGATTGGACGCGTGAGTCTGGAAGAAGAAGTCAAACTGCTTCGCGGCATCCCGCTGTTCGCCAATATCGAGCCGTCGAAGCTCAAGCTGCTGGCGTTCACCAGCGAACGGCTGACGTTCGAGGCCGGCGAAACCCTGTTCGAGCAGGGCGACATGGGCGACGCCGCCTATATCATCATCCAGGGCCAGGCGGAGGTCATCGTCGACGCGCCCAGCGGGCCGATGACGGTCGCCAAGCTCGACCACAACGCGATCATCGGCGAAATCGCCATCCTGTGCGACGTTCCGCGTACGGCCACGGTCAAGGCGACGAGCGAGCTGGTGGCGCTCAAGATCTCCAAGGATGTGTTCTTCCGGCTGGTGCTGGATTTCCCGCAGATGGCGGTGGAGATCATGCGCGAGCTGGCGCACCGGCTGGAGACGACCACGGTGCAGCTTCGCGAGGCCATGGCCAAGAGCGCGGGCTGACGGCCGTTGCTTGGAGTGGGCTTGCTTCGCGTGGCCTCGCTTCGGATAGGCGGGGTATGAGCCGCCTTGACCGCGCCATCGATCGGTTTGCCGCGCAGCGCGCGTTTCTCGGCCGCGCCGCCGAACTGGTCGACGCCATACCCGGGCCGGTGCTGGAGATCGGCCTGGGCAAGGGCCGGACGTTCGATCATCTTCGCGGCCTGCTGCCGGAGCGCGAAATCTTCGTTTTCGATCACCACGTCCACGCGCCGGCCGATTGCGTGCCCGACGACGATCATCTGTTCCTGGGTGATTTTCGCGAGTCCCTTGCGACCGCCGCCGCGCGGCTTTCCGACCGGGCGGTATTGGCCCATGCCGACATCGGCTCGGAAAAACCGCTGCGCGACGCCGAACTGGCGGCGGCGCTGGCGCCGCTGATCGACGCGCTGATGGCGCCGGACGCAATCGTCGTCGCCGACCGCGAGCTGGCGGCGGCGCGCTGGACGCCGATCGAGGCGCCGGAAGAGCCCGGCCGCTTCCCCTATTTCATGTACCGTGTCGGGCGATACAGCCGCGCGCGCTATTTGTAGGGGTCGGCGGCGTCGCGCAGGCCGTCGCCGAAGAAGTTAAAGGCCAGGATGACGATAATCACCGGCACCACGGGCAACATCAGCCACGGGTAGAGCGCCACCACGTTGATGTTCTGCGCCTCGTTCAAAAGCACGCCCCAACTGGTGACCGGCGGGCGCAGGCCAAGGCCGAGGAACGACAGCGCCGTCTCGCCCAGGATCATCGCCGGGATCGACAGCGTCGCGGTGGCGATCAAATGGCTCATGAACCCGGGCAACAGGTGCCGCCCGATCACCCGGCGCGGCCGCGCGCCCATGAGCTGCGCGGCGACGCAATAATCCTCTTCCCTGAGCGCCAACAGCTTCGAACGCACGGCGCGGGCCAGCCCCGTCCAATCCAGCAGCGCCAGGATCACGGTGATGCCGAAATAGATTATGATCGGGCTCCAAGTCACTGGTAACACCGCCGAAAGTGCCATCCACAACGGCAGCTCGGGGAACGAGCGCAGGATCTCGATGATGCGCTGCACGACAACGTCGGTCCAGCCGCCGTAATAGCCGGCCAGGCCGCCGATGACGATTCCGAGCACGAAACTCAGGGTCACGCCGATCAACCCGATGGTCAGCGAAATACGCGCCCCGTAGACGATCCGCGAGAGCACGTCGCGGCCCAGCCGGTCGGTGCCGAGCA
>JAZFSB010000307.1:0-2163 GCA_036445935.1 Alphaproteobacteria bacterium
GGACATGTTCTTCGTTGCCGTTCCGCCACGGCGTCTCGCCGTACCTGGCCGGCCAGGTGTAGGTATAGCCCTTGCCCTTGATGCAGATCAGCACCGCCGCCGAGCCGTGGGCGTGGCCCTTGGAATAACGTCCGGTTTCGTGCTGGCCGATCCACAGATAAAAGCTGTTGTCGGTCATGTGCGGCTCGATGCGCCGGTAGCCGGGCGAGCGGCGGTTGTCGAGCGGCAGTTCGCACTCGACGATATCGGGCACGATATTGGTTTCCGTCATGGCGAGGCCGCGGATCGGGTCGGCGGTGATCTCGTCGCTCGGCTTGTAGTAGTCCTTGGCGTCGGGATCGAAGCGGTCGCGGAACTTGTACGGACAGTCGAAGATGAAGTCCGGGGTGTTGAAGATGTTCATGACGTTGGGCGCGGTGTTGCCGCCGAGCAGCAGCGCCGGGCTCGACGCCGCATTGACGATGCGGTAGCGGGCGTTCATGGGCACCGAGAACAAACTGCCCTTCTGCCACTCGAACACGTGCACCTTGTCCTCGCGCCCTTCCTCCCACACCTCGGTGGAGCCGCGGCCATCGACCACGAAGTACTGCTGCTCATAGAGGTGCTTGATGGCGTTGAGCGCGCCGGCGCCGGGGACCTCGATGACGTGGCAGCCCCACATGCCCTCGGTGCCGTAAAGCTGGATGAAGGTGGCCTTGCCGCCCATCATCCGCCACGGCTTGAGCGGCAGGTCCTGGACCCGGTGCACGCCGATGTCGCGGTAGATCGGGATCTCCTGCGACTCCATCCAGATGTCATAGGGCGATTTGGGCGCAGCGAAGCGGCCGAAACCGGACTTGGTCTTATTGTCGCCGGGCTCGACCCAGGTCAGCTTGTTGGCTCCGTCGTGGGGCATATTCTTCCTCGCATCTTGTGATCCGCCGAATACGCCTGCCATGATAGGCGGCGCCCGGCGCCGGGGCAATCATGTGCGGCGGTCGGGTGGCCGGGGCGCGCCTCCAGGAGGCCTCATGATGGCGGCTTGCCGCCGCAGGGTGCAGGATGGTAGCGTACCCGTCAAATCGATGTGGAAATTCAGCGGGAGGCTGAACATGCTCAAAAGACAAAGCGTAATTCTGCTTGCCGGGCTCGCGGTCGTCATCGCCGGTTGGACGAGCGGCAGCGCCCACGCCCAGTCGGTTGCGGCGTTCTACAAGGGCAAGGTCATGAACTTCCTCGTCGGGTTCGGTCCGGGCGGCGGTTATGACCGTTACGCGCGCGTGGTCAGCAAGCATCTCGGCCGGCATATTCCGGGCAAACCCAAGATCATTCCGCAGTTCATGACCGGTGGCGGCAGCCTCAGGATGGCGAACTATCTGTTCAACGTGGCGCCCAAGGACGGCACCTATTTCGGCATCCATTCGCCGGTTCTCCCGGTGTTCCAGCTGCTGCGCGGCAAGGGGTTCAAGCTCGACGTGCGCAAGTTCAACTATCTCGGCCGGCTGGCGACGCAGAATCACGTCATGATGGTGCGCGCCGATCACGGCATCAAAACCCTGAACGACGTGCGCAACCGCCAGATGACCGTGTCGTCCACCGGCAAGGGCAGCCCGACCTTCATTCTGCCCGCCATCATGAACAGCGTGCTCGGCACCAAGTTCAAGATCATCGCCGGCTATGCCGGATCCGCCGCCGGCCGGCTCGCCATGGAGCGGGGCGAGGTGATGGGCCTGACATCGGGCTGGATTTCGTGGAAATCCACCTCGCAGGACTGGATCGACAAGAAATTCATGTTGCCGCTGGTCGAGTTCGCGCTGGTGCGCTCGCCCGATCTCGATCCCAAGGTGCCGCTGGTCGCAAGCCTTGCCAAGAGCGCCGGCGACAAACAACTGCTCGAATTCATCGCCTCGCCGCTGGAAACCGGCCGCGCGCCCACCATGCCGCCGGGGGTGCCGAAAGCGCGCATCGCCGCGGTGCGGACCGCGTTCGCCGCCATGGTGAAGGATCCGGCGTTCCTCGCCAGCGCGAAAAAGCGCAGGATCGCCATCGTCCCGCTGGCGGGCGAAAAGGTTCAGGTGCTGATCGAAAAGACCGTCAACGTATCGCCGTCGCTGGTCGCGCGCGCCAAGAAGGCACTCGGCTACAAATAAGCCCGGCCGCGGTGGCGGTCGCCAAAAGAAAAAG
>JAZFSB010000308.1:0-2386 GCA_036445935.1 Alphaproteobacteria bacterium
CGCGCCGGCGATAGACGCGGTGATCTCGTCCTGAACGGCGAAAATGTCGTCGAGATCGCGGTCGTATCGATCGGCCCAGACGTGACGGCCGGTCAAGGCGTCGATCAGTTGGGCGGTGATCCGTACCTGGTTTGCCACCTTCCGCACGCTGCCCTCCAGGACGTATTGCACGCCCAGATCCTCTGCCACGCGCCTTATGTCCGGCGAGGTCCCCTTGTAGGAAAAACTGGAATTGCGGGCGATGACGAAGAACCAATGAAATCGCGACAAGGCGGTGATGATGTCCTCGGCAATCCCGTCAGCGAAATACTCCTGCTCGGGATCACCACTCAAATTGTCGAACGGCAGCACCGCGATCGAGGGCTTGTCGGGCAATGCCGGCGGCCTTGCCTTTTCCGTTTGAACGGGATGCACAGCGTAGACATGGATGGGCTCGCTAATATTTTTTACCTGTTGCGGCCCAAGATCATCGAACGCGGCCTCTACCTTGCCGCGCACCTGGCGGTAAACATCGCCTGATACGCAGATGTTTCCCGCTTCGGACAAGCCCTCCAGACGGGCGGCAATGTTGACGCCATCGCCGTGGATGTCGTCGTCGTCAACGATCACGTCACCAAGGTGTATCCCGATGCGAAACGCCATGCGGCGCGCGTCCGGAAGTTCCTCATTGCGCTTGGCCAGGCCGCTCTGGATATCGAGGGCCGATTGCACGGCATCGACTGCGCTGGTGAATTCCACCAATGCGCCGTCGCCCATGAGCTTGACGACGCGGCCGCCATAACGCGCGATGCCGGGATCGATGACTTCGGCGCGGCAGTCCTTAAGCCGCGCAAGTGTCCCGGCTTCGTCGGATTCCATCAGGCGCGAATAGCCGACCACGTCTGCGGCGAAAATTGCCGCTAGGCGACGCTGAACCCGTTCCCCTACCATCGCGAGCTATTCCTCACCGCTACGTGGCGTCGTCGAAAGTCTATGCGCGGGCCGACAGCGAGTCTATCGAGGCAGAAAGCTTTGCCGTCCTACGGCTTCGGAAACAGGGTGTCGCTTCGTCCCAGGAGGCGATAGGTGATGAGACCCAGCCATTCGTGCAGCCCGGCGGCAAAATTGTTCAACCCGGCTCGGAGATTAAAGAACGGGCCGATCTCGGTCAGGCCCCTGGTCTGGTAGTCCACCGGATAGGCCACCGGGTCCCAGCCCGCCTTTCGAAACGCGCCAATCGCGCGCGGCATGTGCGTGGCCGATGTGACCAGCAACCAGCGTTCACCCGGGCGCGGGCGCAGCAGACGCCGGGTGAATACCGCGTTCTCATAGGTATTGCGCGACCCGCCTTCGTAAATCACGCGGGTCCCATCCAACCCCATCTGATTGAAGAAAAGTCGGGCGACGGCGGTTTCCTTGATGTCGGGGTGGAACAGCGACGCCGACCCGCCGGTAAAGGCCAGCTTTGCCGTGGGAAACCGCCTGGCCAGGGCGACGAATTCGGTCATCCGTTCGGCGTGCTCGTTCAGCGCCGGCTGGCCACGCGCCAGGGTGAGGCGCTGCCGCACGGCCCCGCCCAGCACGATGATGCCATCCACTGGTGCCGCAATCGCGCGCGGCGCGGGAAAACGTTCCTCGAGGGTGGCCAGCATCGCCTCGCCGACCGGGAATGTGGATACGGCAAGCACCAACAGAAAGGTCAGGGTGAGCAGGGCTCGCCCGCCCCGGCGCCACCGGGTCCAGAGCAAAACCGTCCCCAGCCCCAGCAGGATCAGCAGCCAGACGCCTGGATCGACTAAATACACGGCGATCTTGGAGAACACGAACATATGCCAATGTTAAAGCGGGGCCGCGCAGGATCACAACACAATCCCGCACTGGCCGCGCGGGCCAAGGAAGCCTATATCCCTGCTCGAGCAGGAAACGGTCAAGGAACCCACATGGCAGACGCGGAACGGACGCACGCGGGACGCAAGCGCGACGGCGGCTTCGAATGGGGCGCGCTGGCTTCGCTGTCGCACTATTTGTGGCCGCCAGGCGCGACCGAGACCAAGCTGCGGGTAGTCGCGGCGCTTTCCCTGCTGGCGGCGGCCAAGATGGCCAATGTCTACGTGCCGGTGATCTTTCGCGACGCGGTCGATCTGCTGGCCGGAGAAACCGCGACCGTCATCGCCCTGCCGCTCGCCCTGCTGCTGGCCTATGGGTTGGTGCTTGTGCTCTCCATTACCTTCGCCGTACTGCGTGACGCGGTGTTCGCCAAGGTCGGGCAGCGCGCCATCCGCGTGGTCGCGCTGAAGACTTTCCGCCATCTGCACGCGCTCGCGCTGCGCTTTCATCTCGAACGCCAGACCGGCGGGCTGTCTCGCCAGATCGAGCGCGGCACCAAGGGCATCGATTTCCTGCTCAA
>JAZFSB010000309.1:0-3490 GCA_036445935.1 Alphaproteobacteria bacterium
GGTTGATCGTGGCTCCACTGCCGCGTTCGCGCCCGGCGCCCAAGCCCCGGCTTGACCCGGCGCCGCTGCCGCTTTCCGCCAAACAGCCGCCCGCCCCGGCCGCGCGCGCGCGGCCCGTGCCGCAAACCGCCGCGCTGACCGGTAACGATACACCCGCGGACCGTGCCGCGCGGCCGGCGGGTGGCAACCCACCGCCCGTCTATCCGCGCACAGCCCGCAGGCGCGGACTGCAGGGGCGGCTGGTGCTGCGGGTCAGCATCGGGGCGGATGGGTCGACCGGCAAAATCGAGGTGATCGAGAGCAGTGGCCACCAAGTGCTTGACGCCAGCGCGCGGAAGGCGGTGGCGGGCTGGCGCTTCACGCCCGCGCGGCTTGAAGGGGCGCCGGTGACGTCGCGGATCGATATTCCGGTCAGTTTCCGCCTGCGGCGGTAAGCGTAAGCTGACCATTCTTCACGGTGTAACCGCCGAGCCGGTTGAGGAAGCTTTGCCCCAGCAGCGAGGCGTCCATCGGCGCGCGGTTGACCGAGGCCCGGACGTTGCGCAGCACGATGGGGCCGATGCGGATTTCACGCAGCCGGATCGCAGCCCCCAGCACTTCGCCGTTGGCGGTGCGGAAGCGCTGCGAATAGATCAGCCGGTCGAGATCGATACCGATCCGTTTCGCGTCCGCCGGGCTAAGCGTAACCAGGGTGGCGCCGGTATCGACCAGCATATGCAGGCTCACCCCCTCGACCAGCACGTCGACGCGGAAATGACCGCCCTGGGACTGGCGCACCGTCACCGTGCCGGGGGCCGTCTGCACCGCCCGGCCGGGGATCAGTTCGGCCAGCATGCGGTTCCACAGGCCGGTGACATCGCTCCGGAAGCTGTAGCCCAGCACCAGCAGGATGCCGAGGGCGAGCCAGACCGCGCCGTGCCGGATCCAGCGCAGCGCCGAGATGCGCTGGTGGCCGAGAAACAAACCCGATGCCACCCAGGCCAGCATGGCGACCAGCCCGGTCAGGCGTATCTGGTTGTCCTGATGGGCCAGCGCTCCGGGTCTCGCCTGGACCAGCAACACGACCAGCAGGGCGGTCGCGGCGATCGCCAGCGCGGCAATAATCCAGGCGCCCCAGCGGCGCCATCCGCCCACGAGGCCGCCCGCCCCTCAGGTGCCGAGGACGGAAGCGTGGAACAACGCCTCGGGCTCGTAGGGCGCGTCGATCAGCCTTTGGTCATGCGAATAGCCGATGAACTGGGCCAGGTTTTTGGCGTTGGCGGCAAAGCCGTTCGGCCAAGGGTCGGGGCCAAGTTTAGCTTGCTGCTCTTCCAGACCGTTGCGCCCCCAGGCCATCAGCGAATAGTTGGAATCATCATAAAAGCGATAGGCCATCCGTTTCGCCTCGTCGCACATTTCCAGAATTTTGCCGGGCAGGTCGGGGCGCGCATCGGCCAGATCGCGCTTCATGGTCATCACATGCATGATCGGATAGAAGCCGTATTTCTGGAAATAGCGGGTTTCCTCGGCCTTCACGTCGGGGAACAGTCGGTGGAAGCGATGGGGGGCCGCCAGCATCGATTGTCGCGGCTGGGGCGATATCAGCGCGTCGATTTCGCCTTCCATCAGCATCACTCCGATATCGGCGTCGGGCGGGATCACCTGCACCGACACATCGTCGCCAAGATCGATCGGGATGATCTCGTCGCGCATGCAGTACCACTCGATTTGTTCCCACGGCACGCCGTATTCCAGCTTCAGGTCGCCCTTGCCCAACACCGACAGGGTCGTCTGGAAGGAATGCAGCCCGACCTTCTTGCCGATCAGGTCCTTGGGCGTCGTTACGTCGGAATTGTTGCTTACATAGATCTGGCCGATGCTGAAAAAGCGGCGCGGGAAGGCGGGGATGCCCACGATCGGCAGGTTGCGATCGCGCCCTACCGCCATGATGAAAGACGACAAAGACATTTCGCAGATGTCGAATTCCAGATCCTTGAGCATGCGCGCGTGCCGATTGGTGCCATCGCGGTACGGCGTGCTCTCGCCGATCTCAAGCGGCGTCAGCGTGATGCCGTCGGGCGGGGCGATGGTGCCATTGAAAAACGGTACATGCCGGTCATAGCGGTTGAGCGCAATCGTCAGGTCCATAGTGTGTTTCCCTCAGTGTTTATTTGTTAAGCCGGCGCCAGCCCGCTCCCGCGTAAGCGGAACCTTACCATAATCAGTTCGTCGTGACGCGGGTCGGGGCGTTCTGGTAGGGTGCGCTGCCGTTCTCTCATCCACTTGCCTATCCTGACCGCCCGTGTCGCTCATCGCCGAGATCGCCAGCACCATCGCGCCGCTCTGTGTAATCGCGGGGATCGGCTATGGCTGGGGCCGGTCCGGGCGCGCTTTCGACACCGCGATAATCGGCGCGCTGGTGGTCAATTTCGGCGTGCCCTGCCTGATCTTCTCGACCCTCACCCGGCTCGACGTCTCGATCCAAACATTCGGCCTGATCACCGGGGTGTTCGCGCTGGGCACCGTGATCAACATCTTTCTCGCGGCGCCGGTGCTCAAGGCGATGCGGCTCGACCCCAAGGTCTATCTGCCGTCTTCGGTATTCGCCAACAGCGGCAATATGGGCCTGCCGCTCTGCCTGTTCGCCTTTGGCGACGAAGGGCTCGTGCTTGCCATTGGCGCCTTCGTGGTCGCATCAATGGGCGGGGTGACGTTCGGTATCGCGCTGAGTTCAGGCCGTTTCTCGGTCGTCGATGTGATCAAAATGCCGCATCTCTGGGTGATCGCCGCCTCGCTGGCATTCGTGCTGACCAACGCCGAGCCGCCGGTCTGGCTGTCCAACACCACGCGCATTATCGGCGGCATGTCGATCCCGCTGATGCTGCTGGCGCTCGGCGTTTCGATCTCCCGGCTCAAGGTGCTCAGCCTGGGCCGCTCGCTCAAGCTTGCTTTTCTCAGGCTCGGGCTGGGCTTCCTCATCGGCTGGGGGCTGGCCGCCGCGTTCGGGCTGGAGGGCGCGGCGCGCGGGGTATTGATTTTGCAATTCTCCATGCCGCCCGCGGTGATGAACTACATCATTGCGGCGCGGTACGAGTGCGACCCCGGCGAGGTGGCCGGCTATATCGTGGTGGGGACGTTGCTGTCGTTCCTCACCCTGCCCTTGCTGATGCTGGTGGTGCTGGGCGGATGATCGACCTCGCCGTCCTGTCCGAGCTTGCCGCCGTGGTGCTGCCGGTGTTCATCTGCGCCGCCATCGGGCTCTATTGGACACGTTCGGGCCGGGCTTTTGATTCAGAACTCGCTGCGCGGTTGGTCTACAAGATCTCTGTCCCCTGTCTGATCATCGCGACCTTTGCCCGTGTCGAGCTGAGCCCGGCCGCGCTGGCTGAAGTCGCCGGCGCGGCCATCACCGTCTATCTGGTGACGGCAGTCATCGGCGCGCTGGTGCTGCGGGCGGCCAGGCTGTCGCTGCCGGCCTTCCTGCCGTCGATAATTTTCGCGCTGGTCGGCA
>JAZFSB010000310.1:0-3592 GCA_036445935.1 Alphaproteobacteria bacterium
GCTTTAAATTTTGCTTTTCCGCCGTGCGTCCTTCGAGACGCGCCCCTTCGGGCCGCTCCTCAGGATGAGGTAAATCGTTGGATGGCACCCACAACAGTCCTCAGGCTGAGGAGGCCACGAAGTGGGCGTCTCGAAGCCCGCACGGCCGATGGCCAAATTCAAATTTCCCTCAGACCCCGATCTGTTCCAGCATCATCTTGACCAGCGGCCCGTCGGGGTCGTTATAGGCGTAGCTGGCCGCGAAATGGTGAGCGTCCTGGATTTCGATGAATTCGCCCTTGTAGCCGGCCGCCTGCCAGGCAGCGAGGAAGGCTTCCGGCTGGCGGTGGAATTCCGCCGTGTCGCCGTCGCCGCAGCCGATAATCAGCGGCGCGCCGTAATCGGCGGGGATGTTGTGAATGGCGCTGTTGCGCCGCCATGAGGCGTCGTCCAGCTTTACGTAGGCATTGCGGTAGCTGAGATAGATCGGCTCCAAATCGTACATGCCGCTGATGCTGGTCGCGCCCTTGATCAGGTTTTTCGGCAGGCCGTAATCCTTCTCCCAGTCGGTCACCAGCATCATGCCCGTCAGGTGTCCACCAGATGAATGGCCCGCGACATGGATGCGTTCGGGGTCGCCACCGAAGCTTGCGGCATTGCGATAGACCCAGGCGATCGCGTCGCGGTTCTGCCGTACCATG
Source organism: Alphaproteobacteria bacterium (assembly GCA_036445935.1). Taxonomy (GTDB): domain Bacteria; phylum Pseudomonadota; class Alphaproteobacteria; order MPNO01; family UBA2964; genus JAZFSB01. The sequence goes on from JAZFSB010000310.1 coordinate 681, forward strand.
CCGTCCAGCGTGTTGGGCGGGATGTTGTCAAAATCGGTCGCCTCCCAATTCACGCCGCGCGGAACGAACGTTTCGGCCGGGAAGCTGTAGCCGGTCTTGCTGCCCCGCGTCCATGCGCCGCCATGCATGAAAACGACGATCGGCGTCGGGCCATCGCCTTCAGCCGGAAAGATGTCGAGCACCTCGATCTCTTTCTCGCCATAGGGCACGTCCAGGCGGCAGGAAAGTGTCTCTCGGGCGCGCGTGCTCATGTCAGCACGTTCCTTGTTGAACAGGCTGGTATCGGAAAAGCGCTTGCTGTGATCGTATTGCCAGTCGAGTTCTTCCTGGCTGTAATCCAGATAGGCCTTGGCGGGCGCGATATCCTGCGGCACGGCGAAACTCCTCTGTTCCCGGGTTGTTATCCCCAAGTGTGCCGCGCGGACCGGCCATGTGCAAGCCGACCCTTCTCCGCGCTGGTCTTGACCACGCCCTTGTCTGTATCCTAACCCCAAGCATCTCATGATCAGGAGGGCAAGATGAGCCTGACCCAAAAAACCTGCATCCCCTGTCAGGGCGGGATCCCGCCCCTGAGCGCGGAGGAGGCCGGGGGCTACCTGGATCAGGTGCCGGGCTGGGAGCTGTCGGGGGCCGGTGATCGGATCAGCCGGGCGTTCCGGTTCGACGATTTCGTGGCCGCGATCGCTTTCGTCAACAAGGTGGGCGATCTGGCCGAAGCCGAAGGCCATCACCCCGATATCGCCTTCGGCTGGGGCTATGCCGACGTCACGTTGTTCACCCATAAAATCAAGGGGCTGCACGAGAACGATTTCATCATGGCGGCCAAGATCAACGCGCTGGTCGTTTGAGCAATGCCCGCGCTGGTCGATTCGCAGGGGGAAAGCTAAATAACCGATGAAAGAGGAAACGTCATGCGCATCGTCCTGAACGGGCAGCAGGCTTTCGGAAAGGCTGTGCTGGACGCGCTGATTGAGCGCGGCGAACAGGTGGTCGCGGTTTATTGTCCGCCCGATCGCGACGACGGCCGCGCTGATCCTGTCAAGGATGCGGCGCTGGCGCACGGCATCGAGTTGCGCCAACGCAAGAGCTTCAAGGACGATGACGCGGTAGAGGAATTAAAAGCGCTGTCCCCGGATCTGTGCGTCATGGCCTTTGTGACAGCCATCGTGCCGTCCGCCTTTCTCAATGCCCCCCGGCTGGGGTCGATCCAGTACCACCCGTCCCTGCTGCCGCGCCACCGGGGCCCGAGTTCCATCAACTGGCCAATCATTCAGGGGGAAACGCGGACCGGCCTGAGCATATTCTGGCCCGACGACGGGTGGGATACCGGCCCCGTGCTGCTGCAAAAGGACTGCGAGATCGGCCCCGACGACACGCTTGGATCGGTTTATTTCAACCACCTGTTCCCGATGGGTGTCGAAGCCATGCTGGAAGCCGTCGATCTTGTCCGGGATGGCAAGGCGCCCCGCATCGAACAGGACGAAACCCTGGCTACTTACGAAAGCTGGTGCCGCGCCGAAGACGCGGAGATCGACTGGCGCGCGCCGTCAGGCACGGTCCATGACCTGATCCGGGGTGCGAACCCGCAGCCCGGCGCCTGGACGATGCACGGGGATGAAAGACTGCAAATCTTCGATTGCCAGCTTGCACCCGATATCACCGGCGCGCCCGGCGAAATCATGGCGCTGGACGCGGACGGCATGGCGGTCGCCGCGCGGGACGGCGGCGTTTTGATCCTACGTGCACGGGCGGGACGCGGTGCGAAAACGTCGCCGGCGGAGATCGCCGGGCTTGCCGTTGGCGGGAAGCTCGGAAGCTAGATTTAACCTAGAGCCGCGTCGTAATAGGACGTGTCGAGGTATTTTTCCGGGTCGGTCAGCTGTTTGCCTTTAGGCGCGTATTGGCTGCGCAGCTCAAGCACGATATCGAGCCCGGGCCGGTCAAGCGCCGCCTTCGGCACGAAACCGGTTTCCGGCGCGATCAGCTTGTCGAGCGACGGGGCGACCGCCTGTGGCTTCATCGCCGGCATGTTTCGCGCCAGCATGTCCCGGGCCTCGTCCCGGTTCGCCGGATCCGACACCCAGTCGACGGCATCCAGCCAGCCCCGGATAAACCCCGTCACCGCGTCGCGGTTGGCGGCCGCCCAGCTTCGGCTTGCCGTGAACACCTGGCCCGGATAATGCGCGAACGTATCGCGCGTGCTGCCGAGTACCCGATAGCCCGCGCCCCGCGCCATGCCGGTGAAGGGTTCGATCAGCAGCGTGCCGGCATATTCACCCTTCTGTACCGCTTCCCAGCGGCTCGGTGTCGAGCCGACCGACACCATCTCGTAATCGTCGCCGGTCAACCCGGCATTATCGAGCATGCGATAGAGCGCGAAGGCGAAGCCGGTGGCCAGCGCGTCGAGCGCCAGCCGCTTGCCTTTCAGATCGGCATAGCTTTCGATTTCGGGGGCGACCACGAACGCCACTTCGATCTGGGTCGCGCTGGAGATGATGAACAGATCGGGTTCACGGTCGAGTTCCACCTCGCCCGCCCCTTCCTGATAGGCGATGACGTTATCCATCGCGGTGCAGGCCATGTCGAATTCCCCGGCCACCAGCTTCTGGGCCTGGTACATCGAGCTTGGCGTGGTCTCCAACTCGACCTCAACCCCGTGGGCGGCAAACAGTCCCTTTTCCTGTCCCGCGAAAATCCCGAGATTGCCGGTGCCGGGAAACGAGATCAGTCGGATGGGGATGGTCATGTGTCTGTACCTTTCGGGATTAATCTTAGCCTTGCCGGCCGGGCTGCATCGCCTGCCAGAGTTTCAGCGGGGTCAACGGCATGTTGAGGTGCTCGACGCCGTAATCCTTCAGCGCATCAAGCACCGCGTTGCTGATCACCGCCGGTGCCGGCGTGGTGCCGCCCTC
>JAZFSB010000311.1:0-2960 GCA_036445935.1 Alphaproteobacteria bacterium
GTGGCGCGCAACCAGGCGCGCGGCCAGGAAAACCCGGCCTTGTTCGAAGTCGGGCCGCAATATGCCGACGATACGCCGGAAGGCCAGGCGCTGGTCGCCGCGGGCTTGCGCGCCGGGATGACCGGGCCGCGCAGCTGGGCCGCCCCGCCGCGCGCCGTAGATGCTTTCGACGCCAAGGCGGATGCGCTGGCGGCGCTGGCCGGCGCCGGCGCGCCGGTCGCCAACGCGCAGGTGGAAGCCGACGCGCCCGGCTGGTATCACCCCGGCCGTTCCGGCACGATCCGGCTCGGCAAGACGGTGCTGGCCCATTTCGGCGAACTGCATCCGCGCGTGCTGGCCGCCATGGACGCCGAAGGACCAGTCGCCGGGTTCGAAATTTATCTCGACGATCTGCCGCCGGTTAAGGCCGGCCCGGCCCGGAAATTGCTGGCGCTGTCGGCCTTCCAGCCGGTGCGGCGCGATTTCGCCTTCATCGTCGATGAGGCGGTGGCCGCCGCCGATCTGATGCGCGCCGCGCGCGGCGCCGACCGCCAGCTTATTACCGATGTTGCCCTGTTCGATCTCTATCAGGGCAAGGGCGTCGCCGAGGGCAGGAAATCGCTCGCCATCGCCGTCACCCTGCAGCCCACCGAAGCCACACTGACCGACGCCGAAATCGACGCCGTCGCCGACAAGATCGTCGCCGCGGTGGTGAAAAAGACCGGCGGCGAACTCAGGGGATAATACCCTCAAGGAGATCTACCTTGACGCTCACCCTTTATAATTTCCCGCAATCGACCTGCAGCCAGAAGGTGCGGCTGGTGCTGTGGGAAAAGGGGCTCGGCTTCGAGGACCACATCGTCGATCACAAGGGGCGTGAGCATCTCGGTCCCGCCTATTTAAAGCTCAACCCCAACGGGGTGGTGCCGACGCTGCTGCATGACGAGGCGGTGATTATCGACTCGTCCGTGATCGTGGAATATCTCGAAGAGGTCTTCCCCGAGACGCCGATGTCGATGGAAGACCCGGTGGGCCGCGCGCATCTGCGCAAATGGCTGCGCTATTTCGAGGAAGTGCCGACGCCGGCCATCCGCGTGCCGTCCTTCAACAATTACCTGGTGAAGCGCTATGCCGCCCTGTCGGAAGAAGACTACCGGCGCATGGCCGACAGCCACCCGATCCGCAAGCATTTCTACCACCGGCTGGGCAAGACGCGCTTTGGCGACGCCGAGACCGAGGAAGCCATGGACCGGCTGGACCAGACGCTGGCGCGCATGGAAGCCGCCCTTGCCGACGGCCGGCCGTGGCTGATGGGTGAGCGTCTGACCATCGCCGATGCCTGCGTGATGCCGACCATCGACCGGATGCGCGATATGGGGTTCGCGGGGATGTGGGAGACCGACCGGCCAAATGTCGCCGCCTGGTACGCCCGCTATGCCGCGCGCCCCGCCTTCCAGAAGACCTATTACAAGGGCACAAGGCTGACCGAAATCTTCGGCGACGCCGCCTGACGTGGTTCCGCTAAATCGCTCCGACCTGATCCGAATAAGCCATTAACTTGCCCTTTGCCGCCCGCGTGCCTATGTTCCGGGCCACGCAGTAACCCAGCCAGCCATGACCGATCTTTCACATATCCGCAATTTCGCGATTATCGCCCATATCGACCACGGCAAGTCGACGCTGGCCGACCGGCTGATCCAGACCTGTGGCGGGGTGACCGAGCGCGAACTCAAGGAGCAGATGCTCGATACCATGGATATCGAGCGCGAGCGCGGCATCACCATCAAGGCCCAGACCGTGCGGCTGGACTACAAGGCCAGGGATGGCGAGGTCTATCAGCTCAACCTGATGGATACGCCCGGCCATGTCGATTTCACCTACGAGGTCAGCCGGTCGCTAGCCGCCTGCGAAGGCGCGTTGCTGGTGGTCGATTCCAGCCAGGGCGTCGAGGCGCAGACGCTGGCCAATGTCTATCTGGCGCTCGACGCCGATCACGAGATCATCCCGGTGCTCAACAAGATCGACCTGCCGGCGGCCGAACCCGAGCGGGTGCGCCGCCAGATCGAGGACGTGATCGGGCTCGACGCGTCCGACGCGATCAAGGTGTCGGCCAAGACCGGCCAGGGCATCGAGGACGTGCTGGAAGCGCTGATCCAGCGTCTGCCGGCGCCCCAGGGCGACGGCGATGCCACGCTCAAGGCGCTGCTGGTCGATAGCTGGTACGATCCCTATCTTGGCGTCATCGTGCTGGTGCGGGTGCATGACGGGGTGCTGAAGCGCGGCATGAAGGTCCGCTTCATGTCGTCCGGCGCGGTGCACCAGATCGACACGGTCGGCGTGTTCACGCCCAAGCGGGCCGAGATCGACCAGATCGGCCCCGGCGAGGTCGGGTTCATCACCGCCTCGATCAAGACCGTGGCCGAGACCAATGTCGGCGACACCATCACCGACGACCGCAACCCGACAGATACGCCGTTGGCCGGCTTCAAGCCGTCGGTGCCGGTGGTGTTCTGCGGCCTGTTCCCGGTGGATGCCGCGGATTACGAGGATCTGCGCGAGAGCCTGGCCAAGCTCAGGCTCAATGACGGCAGTTTTCATTACGAGGCCGAAACATCGGCCGCGCTCGGCTTCGGCTTCCGCTGCGGCTTTCTGGGCCTGCTGCATCTGGAAATCGTGCAGGAGCGCCTGTCGCGCGAATTCGATCTGGAACTGATCACCACGGCGCCCAGCGTGGTCTACCGGGTGCTGACCAGCGACGGCAAGACGCAGATGATCCACAACCCAGCCGACTGGCCCGACCCGACGCGTATCCAGGCGGTCGAGGAGCCGTGGATCAAGGCCACCATTCTGGTGCCCGACGAATATCTCGGCGCGGTGCTGGCGCTCTGCCAGGACCGGCGCGGCACCCAGATCGAGCTGACCTATGCCGGCAATCGGGCGATGGCGGTCTACCGCCTGCCGCTGAACGAGGTGGTGTTCGA
>JAZFSB010000312.1:0-12253 GCA_036445935.1 Alphaproteobacteria bacterium
TGATGACGTGCTAGCTGCCGGGAAAATCAGGCACCGTCGCCCAGCCGCCGGTCGCCACCAGCATTTTATCCGCCGACACCGACTCGCCGCCGACATCGAGCGTATGGGCGTCGCGAAGCGTGGCGCGGGCTTCCATGAGCGTGACGTCATTGTTTTTCAGAATGGTTCGGTAGATGCCGTTGAGCCGTTCGATCTCCTTGTTCTTGTTCTCGATCAGCACCTTCCAGTCGAGCGACGGTTCCGGCACGGTCCAGCCATAGGCGGCCGCGTCGGTGAAATCCGCTGTGTAATGGCTGCCATAGGAAAACAGCTTCTTCGGGATACAGCCGACATTGACGCAGGTGCCGCCGAGAAACCGCTCCTCGGCAACGGCAACGCGCGCGCCATAGGACGAAGACATACGCGAACACCGCACCCCGCCCGACCCCGCGCCAATCACAAACAGGTCGTAGTCGTATTCAGCCATATTGTTTTCCTCTTCCCTCTAACGCCAAGGGCGGGTCATCGACCCGCCCCGGATGCCATCGCCTGTTTCGTGGATTACTTGTCGATGCCGCCCATCAGGACGTATTTGACCTCGATGTAATCCTCGATGCCGTATTTGGAGCCCTCGCGGCCGGAACCGGATTCCTTGACCCCGCCGAACGGGGCCACTTCGGACGATATGATGCCTTCGTTGATGCCGACGATGCCGTATTCCAGCCCTTCCATGACCCGCCAGATGCGGCCGATATCGCGGCTGTAGAAATAGGACGCCAGGCCGAACTCGGTATCGTTGGCGTATTTGATCGCCTGCTTTTCGGTCTTGAAGCGGAACAAAGGCGCCAGGGGCCCGAAGGTTTCTTCCCTAGCCACCTTCATCTTCTGGGTCATGCCGGTCAGCACGGTGGGCTGGAAGAAATTGCCGCCGAGCTTGTGGCGCTTGCCGCCGACCAGCACCTTGGCGCCCTTGCCCAGCGCGTCGGCGATATGATCCTCGATCTTTTCGACCGCGGCGCCTTCGATCAGCGGGCCCTGATCGGTCACGCCCTTGAGCCCATCGCCGACCTTCATTTTCCTGACGGCGGTAGCGAGCTTCTTGGCGAAGGCATCATAGACGCCATCCTGCACGTAAATCCGGTTGGCGCAGACGCAGGTCTGCCCGGCATTACGGAATTTCGATACCATGGCGCCGGCCACCGCGGCATCGAGATCGGCGTCATCGAACACGATAAACGGCGCGTTGCCGCCTAGCTCCATCGAGGTCGTCTTGACCGTGGCCGCGCATTCCGCCATCAGCTGCTTGCCGATCTCGGTCGAGCCGGTGAAGGTGATTTTTTGGACCGTTGGGTTGCTGGTCAGCTCGCCGCCGATCTGGCCGGCGCGGCCGGTGACGACGTTGAACACGCCCTTGGGCACGCCCGCGCGTTCGGCCAGTTCGGCCTGGGCAAGGGCGGAGAACGGCGTCATCGACGCCGGCTTGAGCACCATGGTGCAGCCAGCCGCCAGCGCCGGACCGGACTTGCGCGTGATCATCGCCGCCGGGAAGTTCCAGGGGGTTATCGCCCCGACCACGCCGATCGGTTCCTTGACCACGATGATGCGCTTGTCCGGCGCGAAGCTTGGGATGGTGTCGCCATAGATGCGCTTGCCTTCTTCGGCGAACCATTCCAGGAACGCGGCTGCGTACTTCACCTCGCCCCGAGATTCTTCGAGCGGCTTGCCTTGTTCGGCGGTCATCAGAACCGCCAGGTCTTCCTGATGCTCGATCATCAGGTTGAACCAGCGGCGCATGATGACGGCGCGTTCCTGAGCCGTCTTGGCGCGCCAGGCCGGCATGGCGGCGCTGGCGGCTGCGATGGCGCGCCGGGTTTCCTTGGTGCCCATGCGCGGCACCGTGCCCAGCACCTTGCCGGTCGCCTTGTTGGTCACCTCGACGGTGCCGCCATCATCGGCGTCCAGCCATTCGCCATTGATGTAGCACTGCTTGCGCAAAAGCTTGAGATCGCTAATCGGCAACTTCGCAACGCGGGGCATGTCGGCCTCTCCCTGTTTGCCGGGCACGTTGGCCCGACGGTCGCTCACAGCACTTGAAAATACGAAGTGTATGCGAAGTATAGCCGGGTCAAGCGATCCTGTTAACCGGCACCGTCGCGCGCCGCCAGTGTCTTCACCAGCGCTTGCAGCGTATCGGGCACGGTGCGGTCCGTGTCGATCTCGTCGCGCCGCTCAGCCGCCAGGGGGGATTCGTTCAGCAGACGGAACAGATCGGCCGCGCCCCGGTGGATATCGGGGGGCAGCCCGATCGCGTCAAAGGTTTCAGCGACCTGTTCCATCTCTCCGATATAGCGCCCGGACAAAGTCGGCAGCCGCAGGATGGCGTTGTCCAGCTTTTCCACCGACCCGGCCTGGCTACCGGGCAGGCGCTCTCGCAGAAACTCGGTACAGCCGTAATGCTCGGCCGCCAGCATCACGATTGTATAAAGCGCGAAGGCGCCCTTGTTGAAGGCGCCGTTGCAGATCTTTATCGCCGACCCCTGGCCAATATCGGGGCCGATATAAAGCTGCCGCACGCCCTTGCCGTCGATCGCATCCAGCAGCCCCGCATCCGGGCCCGAACTCGCGAACGAAGGCATCTCCTTGCCCGGCAGCGGCGCGCCGCCAATGATGCCGACATCGATGAATTTACCACCCACGCCGGTGATGATGGCATTGAGCCATCCCGCCGTCGCTGGCGAGGTCGCGTTGCAATCCGCGAAAACAAGCGTGGCGCCGGTCTCGACGGCCGCGGTCGCGACCGACTCCGCGATCTCAACCGCCTTGGCGGGATCGAGCACGGACAGCACCAGATCGGCCTCGCGCACCAGCGTTTCCAGATCGCCGGTGTCGCGGAACCCAGCCTCGGCCGACTTCCGGCACGTATAGTCGCTGCGCCCGGCCAGGCAGGTGATGATATCAAGCCCGGCCTCCGCCATGCGCGCGCCGATGGCCCCACCCATATTGCCGGGGCTCAGGATAGCAACGGTTTGTATCGACATTGACGCCTCAACTCCGTGGTTTGTATCAGCCTAGTGTACTAGTTCATTATCCGCCTGGGTGGAATCGCCGCGCTAACTTTCGAGACTGGCCGCGACCCGCCTGCCGGCAGGGCGCGCCCGCAGCCAGATCAGCACGGTCAGCGCGGCGCCGACGGCAATGGTGGGCTGCAACCCCGCGGCGGAGGCAATCCACCCGGCCACCAGCGCGCCGATAGCCGGAAATCCCCAGGAAATCATGATGAACAGGCTGATCGCCCGGGCGCGCAAGGCGGGATCAACCGCGTTCTGGATCAGCGTCTGTGAACCGACACCGCCGATCAGCATGAAAAATCCCATGCCCGCCAGAAACGCCGAGCCAACATAGATATCGCTGGAAAACGCGAACGCCATCACCGCCATGCTCTGGACAACCAGGGACGCGACCACCAGCCGCGTCAGCCCTTCCGTCCGTCCGCGTCGCGCCAGCCACAGCGAGGCAATCAGCGCGCCACCGCCGATCGACGATAACAGCATGGCGTAGCCTTCCGGCCCCCGGTTGAACACCTGGGCGGCGAAGCCGGGCGCGAATTCCATCACCGGGCGGATCAACAGCCCGACAGCGGTGAGCATCAGCATCAGGAACCGAATCCCCGTATGGCGCCAGCAATAGACGAATCCGTCCTTCATATCGGCGAACAGTTCCCAGGAAATCCTGCCCCCGCCACCCTCGGCGGCCACCTTGAGAAACATCATCACGAAATAGAATTGAATGAAGGCAAGCGTCGCCAGGGTAATCACGGTGCCCGGGTCAGCCCATAGCAAGAGCGTACCCCCGATCGCCGGGCCCAATACGCGCGAGGCGTTGAACATCGCCGAGTTGAGCGCGATCGCCGAAGACAGATCGTCCCTCCCGACCAGCGAATGGACGATGGCGATGCGCGGCGGCGTCGACATCGCCTCCAATACGCCATGCACGATGGAAACCCCGATGATCAGCTCGATGCTCAAATAGCCGACATAGATGGAGACCGCGAAAACCGTGCCCATCAGGCACAGGCCCAGCTGCGCAATCTTGATCAGCTTAACGAAGCCGACGCGGTCGGAAATCGCGCCGGCGACGATCGACAGCACCACCATCGGGAACACATCGACGAAGGCGACGATGCCGAGCCATTTCGGATCCCTGGTCAGTTCCCAGACCAACCAGCCGATGGCCGTGCGGTAAATCCAGCGCCCGATGGTCGAAATCGCGTTACCGATCCAGAAGAGCCTGAATTGCGGATTGGCAAGCGCCGCGCCGATACCGCCGAAGAGCGAGGATGAATTCATGAAAATTCCGAAACCCGGGATGACCCGCAGCATAGCGCGGGAAAATGATTAAGAAACGGGGGGCGTGGCGGCGTTGGGAATGGCGAGTTACACTTGGGCAAAAGCACAATAGCACACAGGGAGCATCCGCCATGTTTTACGAACCCCGAAACGACGATCACGGCCTGCCGTTCAACCCCTTCAAGGCCTGCGTGGTGCCACGGCCGATCGGCTGGATCACCTCGCTTTCCCATGACGGGGTGGTGAATCTCGCCCCTTTCTCTATCTCCAATCAGCTCGCCTACGATCCGCCCTTCGTGTTCTTTTCCGGCTCGGGCGCGATTGACGAAGACGACGGTGCGGCGCCCCGGCGCAAGGACAGCGTGGTCAACGCCGAGGATACTGGTGAATTCGTCTATAACATGGCGACCTATGGGTTGCGCGATCAGGTCAACCTGTCGTCCAAACACGTGCCGCCGGATACAGACGAACTGGCGATGTGCGACCTGACGCCGGCGCCCTGCAATATCGTCAAGTGCCCCCGGGTCCTGGAATCGCCGGTAAATCTGGAATGCAAGCACCACGCGACGCTATCGCTGCCGGCCAATTCGCCCAAGGGCGTGCATCACGTGGTAATCGGCGAGGTGATCGGCATTCACATCAACGACGCGGCGCTGACCGATGGCAAGATCGACTGGGTAAAGATTCAGCCGCTCGCACGCATGGGCTACATGGACTACACCTATGTCAGCCAGGTCTTCACCATGCCAGGCCCCAAGGGTGAGGCATTTCGTCCTGGCCAGATCGGCGAACACAACAAGTCCGAGCACTGGAACCGCATCAAAAATGAGTGGGATGTGTTCAAAACCGAAGAAACCGGAAAAAAATAATGGAGATTATCGAATCAAAACCGGTGGGAACCCACGCAAATGCCCGTCCCATAAGCGTTTGAGGGGGTTTGGCGCGGCTCTCGACCGACCCGAATTATTCCTATAATCTGTTTCGGCGCTTGGTAAAGCTTTGCGATCAAGCGGCTTATGGGAAATTTGATGTGATCGTGGCGTGCGAGCTGGTTCACATCGAAGCAGAAAATAACAAGGCTTTCGTGGGGACGAGGAGCATCCATGAGCGAGCGTTACCAGATCGCCATTATCGGATCCGGCCCCGGCGGCATGAGCGCGGCTGGTCGCGCCGCTGAACTCGGCGTCTCGCATATTCTGCTTGAGCGAACCGATCATCTGTCTGACACGATTTACAAGTACCAGAAGGGCAAGCATGTCATGGCGACGCCTGACATCCTGCCGCTGCGCAGTTCCATGACCTTCGAGGCCGGCGCACGCGAAGCCGTGCTCGGCGCCTGGGACAATGAATGCGAAAAGCATGGCGTCAATATCCGCTACAACGCCGACTTGACCGGGATGAAGGGCGAAAAGGGCAACTTCGAGCTGACCGTGAACGGGTCGGAGACAATCGAAGCAGACGCCGTGGTGCTGGCCATCGGCCTGCAGGGCAACCTCAACCCGCTGCGTGTGCCGGGCGCGGAATGGGAAGGCGTTCAGTACCAGCTCGACGATCCCGAGGAATACGAGGACGAAACCATCGTCGTCATCGGCGCCGGTGACGCGGCGATCGAAAACGCGGTCGCGCTGTCCGAACAGAACCAGGTCATCATCGTCAACCGCCGAAACGAATTCGCGCGTGCCAAGGACGGCAACCGCAAGCTGATCGAAGACGCCATCGAGTCGGAAAAGCTGCGCTGCGCCTACGAGGCCAACCCGGTTTCCGTGGCGCCCGGTGAGATCACGCTGGAATCCAAGGGCGGCCAGGAACGGGTGTCGTGCAACCGCGTGATAGCCAGACTTGGCGCCAGCCCGCCCCGGCGCTTCGTCGAGAGCTGCGGCGTCGAGTTTCCGAGCGAGGAAATGGCGGCGCTGCCCGAGCTTAGCCCGCAATATGAATCGAATGTCTCTGGCCTGTATATCATCGGCGCGCTGGGCGGCTATCCGCTGATCAAGCAGGCAATGAACCAGGGCTACGAGGTCGTGGAGTTCATCCAGGGCAACAATATCAAGCCGGCGGACGAGCCTCTGCTGGAAGATAAGTTCGGCCCCCTGATCGACCGTTTCACGGTGGACGAGGCGATCGACTGGCTCCGCGAAAACATCCCGCTGATCCGCGGGCTGACCGCGCTGCAGCTCAGGGAAGTGCTGCTGGAAAGCGACCTGCACATCAAGGCGGCGGGCGATCCGATCTTCGAAATCAACGAATTCGGCACCACCGTGTTCATGATCGCCGAGGGGCTGGCCCACGTGCAGATCGACCCCACCGACCCCTCGGTCGTGGTGCCGCTGGACACAGGCAAATTCTTCGGTGAAATCGCCATGGTGGCGGCGCGGCCGAGAACCGCCACCGTGGTCGCGGCCGAACCCAGCGTGCTGCTCGAAATTCCCCGGCGCACCATGATCAAGCTGATGAACTCGGTCGCTTCGGTCGAGACCCAGATTCGCGACGCCGCAACCGCGCGCCAGCTTCGGGTCCACCTGTCGCAGAGCATTTCCGACGAGTTGATGGGCACCATCCTGGAAACGGCGGAAGAACGTGAATTCAAATGGGGGCAGCCGCTGCTTCAGGAAGGCGAGGAATCGGACGGCGTCTTCGTTATCCGAAAGGGATCGGTCACGATTTACGAATCCGCCGGTGGGCACGAGGCGTTCCGGGCCTTCGCCGCGACCGGTGAATTTGTCGGTGAGGGCGGTGTTATCGAAAACACGAAGCGCGGCCAGACGATCCGCGCCGCGACCCAGGTCGAATCCATCTGGATCGCCGGTGACCGCTTCAAGCGCATCGTCGATGAGGTGCCCGATTTCAAGCGGCGCGTCCACGAAACCATGCTGACGCGGGTGCGCCACAACCAGGCCGCTTCCGCCAACGAGGCATGGGAACGGTCGGCCGAATTCCTGGTCGATCAGGGGATGGGCGAAGCCACCGACATATTGCTGATCGACGAGACGCTTTGCATTGGCTGCGACAATTGTGAAAAAGCCTGCGCCGAAACCCATGGCGGGATCGCCAGGCTGAAACGTGAAACCGGGCCGACATTTGGCAATATCCATCTGCCCATCGCGTGCCGCCATTGCGAAGACCCATATTGCATGTCGGATTGCCCGGCCGATGCGATCCACCGCGCCCAGTCCGGTGAGGTCTTCATCGACGAAAAATGCATTGGTTGCGGCAACTGCAAGATCAACTGCCCCTACGATTCAATCGAGATGTCGGGCGCGCCAGCCTCAAAACCGGGATTGCTGTCATGGCTGCTATTCGGCGCCGGATCGGGGCCGGGCCAAAACCAAGCGCCCGCCAAACCCGACAACGGCGGCGCTGCGGCGCCCAAGCTCGCGGTCAAGTGCGATTCCTGTAAGGAAATCAAGGGCGGTCATGCCTGCGTCCGCGCCTGCCCGACCGGCGCCGCGTTCCGCGTCAGCCCGAGTGAGTATTTCGCCAGGATAGGGTCATAAAATGGCGGTAACCCAGTCGTCAGAGACCGAACAGGGCGCCCCGGAAAGGCTGGGAGTTCTTCAGGAACCCGTCATCAGCAGCGGGAATTACAAGTATCTCAAGCTGGCCCTGACACTGATCCTGATTTCGATCGCGGCTTATATCTACGACGAGCCGCTGGGCCAGCCGAACGGCGGGACCTGGATCGGTTATACGCTGGGTACCGTCGGCGCGCTGCTGATCGTCTGGCTGGGATGGTTCGGCATCCGCAAGCGCCGCTATGGCACCGGCGGCATGATGTTGCAGGAATGGCTGTCGGCCCATGTTTACCTTGGGTTTAGCCTGATCGTCATCGCAACGCTGCATGCCGGTTTCCAGGTCGGCTTGAATGTCCACACGCTGGCCTATGTGCTGATGTTGATCGTCATTCTGAGCGGAGTCTGGGGGATTTATCTCTATATCGCCCTGCCAACCCGCATGTCGGAAAGTCGTGGCGGGATCACACTGGATCAGCTCGTCGTGCTGATCGCGGACCTCGACAAAAGCGCGCTCGGCAAGAGCGTCAAATTGGGCGACGACATCAACGACCTGGTCCGTGACGCGGTCGAAAATACGACGATCGGCGGCGGGATGGTGCGTCAGCTCAGTGGTCGCGACCCCTCCTGCCCCACCGCGCGAGCGCTGGAACGCATCGGCGAACTGGTGAAATCGTTAAGTGGCGGGGATGCCGCAACGGGTCGCCAGCTGGTGGTCGACCTGGCGCGCAAAAACCGGTTACTGACCGTTGCGCGACTGGATGTGAAGTACCGGGCGTGGCTTAACCTGTGGCTGCTGGTGCACGTGCCGGCGACCGTCGGGCTGATTGCCGCGCTGATCGCACATATTCTATCTGTCTTCTTCTACTGGTAGGTGGCTCGTGGAAGTTAACGTAGGATTTCTTGCCCGGAGGCGAAGCGGCAGCATTTCAGTCCGCACGCACGAACTCCGCTGTGATGTCATTCATTTTGGTCGCAGCGCGGACAGCGAGGTCCATCTCGCCGACCCCCGGATATCGCAGCATCAAGCGACACTGAACGAAACGCACGACGGTTTCCGTTTTGAAACCCAGCTCGAAGGCGATGTCGTAATTGACGGTGTCGCGACCTCCGAGGCCGCCATCAAACCCGGCAGCGTGATCCAACTCGGCCCCTATGAAATCAAGATCATCGAGTCCCAGGAAGGCGTCGATCTTTCGCTGACGGTCGAGTTGACCGAGCCAATGGCGGAAGAGCTCGACGAGCTGAAGGCGCGCAACAAGACATCCCTGGATAAAGCCTGGCCTAACCGCCGGAGCGTTTCTTGGGTGCTGGCGTTGCTCATTCTGGGACTTTTCCTCGCCTGGCCGGTCGGCAAACACTATATGGAGCGCGACAATCAGGCCGCCACCCCATCGCCGATGGAAGTGGTTGAGATGGGTGATCGCGTCTGGCCTGTCGCGGGCGATCTCGCGTGGGATACCGGCGAGGTCTCGACGCCGCACAAGTTCCTGGCAAAGAACTGCTCTGTCTGCCACCGCAACGCTTTCGAACAAGTGACCGATGCGGTGTGCGTGGCCTGTCACGAGAAAACCGAGCAGCATGTCGACACCAAAAACTATCCGCTGCCCGAAATCACTCAGGCGACGTGCCAATCGTGCCACAAGGAACATCAGGGCCCGGCCCATATCGTGCGCAACGACCAGCAGTTCTGCGCCGAATGCCATTTGGATATCAAGTCCGTCGCCAAGGAGCTCGACCTCGGACCGGCAAGTGATTTCGGCGCCAACCATCCGGAATTCCGGCCCATGGTCATGGTCAACGGACGCACCAAGAAGCGCGAACGCATGACGCTGGATCCGAAGAAATGGCCGGTCGAGAAATCGAACCTTAATTTCTCGCATGTGCAGCATCTCGATCCCAAGGGCATGCGGGTGCCCAACAAGGTCGCGCGCCAGGTCATGGATTGCGCCGACTGTCATGTGGCGGAAGCGACCGGCGAATACATGCAGCCGATCACCATGGAAAAACACTGCGCGTCCTGCCACCTGCTGCAATTCGATGCTCGGGCGCCGGATCGCACGGTGGTGCATGGCAGCGTCGAGTTGACCATGCGTACCATGCGTGAATTTTATGCCACGCTTGCTCTGGAGGGCGGCGCGCGGGCGCCTCGCGCCTCTTCCAGTGGCCGCCGCCGGCCGGGTTCGGCACTGACCGAAAACGCGCGGCGCGAAGCCGTCGCGTGGGCTGACCGAATGACCGCGCAATCCGCCCAGCAGGTATTTGGCAAGGCGGTCTGCAAGACCTGCCATATTGTCACGCAGAAGACAGAGCGCGGGCGGATTAAATGGAATATCGAACCGGTGACGGTCGCCGCGCGCTGGCTTGAAAAGGGCAAATTCGACCATGTCCGCCACGAATCGATGGAATGCGCGGATTGCCACGACGCAAAGAAATCAAAGAAGGCAACAGACGTCCTGCTGCCGAAGGTCGCGACCTGCCAAAAATGTCATGCCGGCGAAAATGCAACTTCCAAGGTCGCCAGCACCTGCGTTACCTGCCATGCATTCCATCTGCCGGGCAAGCAACCGATGCGGCCTGGATTGGTGAAATCCGCGAAAAGGAAAAAATGAGACCATGCGCGGAAACGCCATCGGGCGATCCGCTGTTGGGGCGTATAGCGATCCAAAAGCAAATTCTTATCTTTGGCGTTGCCAACGACCCCGTTATTCTACAACAGGCCAAGGGCTGTAATTGGGGGAGGGTTCGTGCGTTGCTGGGGGATTAGATGCGGGCCATCAAGGCTGGTATCAATGGTTGCGACGATGTTTGCGACCGTCGTCGTGGTGTTTTTGGCGACCGCGGGAGCCGTCGTCGCCAACGATGCCGTACATGTTCTCAGTGAATCCGGAACCAACCTGGGCGCGATCACCACCTCGGGCGCGGTCGAAGACCTGCGCTTCACAGTCGATCTTCAGGGCGACGCACCGCGCGCCACCCATGTCTGGGCCACAGTGGGGTCGAACGAGCGGCGCATGCGCACCAATGACGGCTACTGGCTGCCCTGGAACGGAGATACGAAGGCGCTGGTCGATAACCGGTTTACCGTCATCGACGGCAAGGTGGTTTTCAAGGTGATGGACGAAGATATCAGCGCCGATAATCACGGCATCAGCGTCAGTATCGGTTATCGCGTCGGCGATAAGCTGAAATATGGCGTGTTCGCCATCCTGCCCAAGGCGGGATCGCAATGACCGGGCGATTGAAAAAATTCCTGGCGTTGACGCTGGCACTGGCGGCCTTCGGTGCCACCGACCGCGCCACGGCCGAGAATCTGACGGTCGCCGACGTGCAGCAGATCATCGCCGCCGCCGCGACCGAAGCCAACGCACGAAGCCTCGATGCGACCATCGCCGTGGTCGACCGGGTCGGCAACGTGCTCTGCGTGTTCGACATGCCCAACGGTGCCGTTCTGCGAGGGATTACCATTACCACCCAGCGCGGCATCGCCGCCGGAAATGGGCTGGAACAGGTCCAGCAGATTTTCGCCAACGCCAGCGTGCCCAACACCCCGTCCACCCGGCTCAGCGCCATCGCCAAGGCCATTACCGGCGCCTACCTGTCGAGCGCGGGCAACGCCTTCACCACCCGCACGGCGAGCCAGATCGTGCAGGAGCATTTCAATCCGGGCGAACGGTTCGCGCCCAGCGGCCCACTGTTCGGCGTTCAATTCAGCCAGCTTCCCTGCTCCGACATGTCGGTCCGGTTCAACGCCTCATCGGGTGTGCCGACCGGTGAAATCAGCACGACCGTGGGACCCAAGCGCTCACCGCTGGGTCTGTCGGCGGATCCGGGCGGACTGCCGCTTTACAAGAACGGCGTCATGGTCGGCGGGCTCGGCATCGAATCGGACCAGATCTATACGATCGACCCGAATATCGGCGACTTCGACAACCCGGTCGACGAGTTGATCGCGCTGGCCGGCCAGTCTTCATTCACCGCCCCGCGCAGCATCCAGGCCGACCGGATATTCGTCGAGGGCAAGAGCCTGCGCTACACAGACGCGCAGATCGCGAGCCTGGTTTCCGACCCGTCGACGGCGACCTTCGCCGCGGTCAACGGCGTCGTCGGCAGCCTGGTCACCGTGCCCGGATACACGGCGGGGGCGATCATTGCGGGCCAGACATACGGCGATATCGCATCGGGTTTCGCCGCCGACAACACGTCGGTCTACGACTTCGTCGGGCAGACGGTGTTCATCCTGTATGACAATGGGGGTTCGCCGCGCTTTCCCCCGACCGCCAGCACCGAACCGACGGTTGGCAGCGGCGGCATGACGTCGGACGAGGTCACCACCATCATCGGTAACGCGCTCAAGATCGCCTTCGCCGCGCGGGCCCAGATTCGCCGCCCGCTGGGCACCAGCAATGCCCAGGTGAC
>JAZFSB010000313.1:0-15413 GCA_036445935.1 Alphaproteobacteria bacterium
CTGCCAAACTGGGTAACTACGATCGCCGCGGGGATAGCCGTCACCGTGACCGCCCACCCGTCACGCCGCACGACTCCTACCAGCGCCTTTACCGGGGCAAGCTGGACAATCGCACGAACCTGCTCAAAACGTTCGATAACGACGGAATCGATCCTGAGGAAAACGTCACCAGGCTGCAGCCCAGCCCGCTCGGCGGCGCTGCCGGGAACCACCTTGCCAACGTCAGCCGGCGTAAAAGGCTGGCCCAAAAAGGTGAACAGACCGGCAAGCACCAGAATGGCGAACAGGAAATTGGCAAACGGACCGGCGAAGACGATCCAGGCGCGCTGGTGTAACCGCTTGGCATAGAACGAAACCGCGCGTTCAGTGACGTCGGGCGGGGTTTCACCCTCATCCGTCGAAGGCCCGTTTTCCCCGAACATTCGAACATAGCCACCAAATGGTATGGCGCTGAATTTCCAACGCGTACCGTGGCGGTCATTACGGCCAAATATCTCCGGCCCGAACCCGATGGAAAAAACCTCTATTCGGACACCGCACTGACGCGCCGCAAGGTAATGACCCATCTCGTGAACGAAAACCAACACGGTAAGGACGGCGAGAAAAGGCAGAACGTAATTACCGAAGCCGTAAATAAAATCCATATTTTAAATTCCTTCAGGCGCTGAGCACATAACGCGCCAAACGTTCTTGGGCAATGCGCCGGGCCTCCGCATCAACGGCAAGCACGTCATCAAGGGTCCCCACAGGGCGTTGCGCGAGCTGATCGAGCGTTGCCGCCACGGTTCCGGCGATATCGAGAAAAGCGATCTTGCCGGCAAGAAAACCCTGCACCGCGACTTCGTTGGCGGCATTCAGTACAGTCGATGCCCCGCCGCCCTCGCGCAGTGCCTGACGGGCCAGGTCGGTCGCGGGAAAGCGGATGGGATCCGGCGCCTCGAAGGTAAGTTTGCCGATCTCACCCAGATCGAGCCGCGCGCTGGGGGCGGTGATCCGGGCCGGCCAGCCCAGCGCATAAGCAATCGGCGTACGCATATCCGGCGTGCCAAGCTGGGCCAGAACCGACCCATCGGTATAAGCAACCAGGCTGTGCACGATGGATTGGGGGTGAACCAGAATCTCGATCCGGTCTTCGCCCAT
Source organism: Alphaproteobacteria bacterium (assembly GCA_036445935.1). Lineage (GTDB taxonomy): Bacteria > Pseudomonadota > Alphaproteobacteria > MPNO01 > UBA2964 > JAZFSB01. The sequence goes on from JAZFSB010000313.1 coordinate 1,141, forward strand.
ATCGAACAGGTAATGGGCCTCTATCAACTCCAGCCCTTTGTTCATCATGGTCGCGGAATCCACCGAAATCTTGGCGCCCATACTCCAGTTCGGATGCGCGACCGCCTGCGACGGGGTGGCGCGCGCCATCTCGTCCATCGGTGTCGTCCAGAACGGGCCGCCTGACGCGGTCAGGATGATCCGCTCAACCGCGTCGCGTTGCTCAAAATCGAGCACCTGAAATATGGCGCTATGTTCCGAATCAACCGGCAGCAACGTTGCCTTGCTCCGTTTGATCTCCGACAGCATCAACTCGCCGGCACAAACCAGGCATTCCTTGTTGGCAAGCGCCAAAACGGCGCCACGCCTGACCGCGGTCAGCGTGGGCTCCAGCCCAGCCGCCCCCACGATCCCCGCCATCACCCATTCCGCCGGAAGATCAGCCGCGTCGATCACCGCCTGACGCCCGGCCGCGACCTCAATCCCGGTACCGGCAAGCGCGCGGCTGAGATCCGCATACTTGCTTTCATCGGCGACCACGGCGAGACGCGCATTGCACGCCACCGCCTGTTCGGCCAGCAATGACGCGTTGCCGTTTGCCGTCAACGCATCGACGGCATAGGCGTCGGGGTCGCGCTGGATCAGATCGATGGTGTTAACCCCGATCGAACCGGTTGAGCCGAGAATAGTGACACTGCGTGGGGCAAGGGTCATCGGCCCGCCCCTTCCGACCATGGCGCCAACGCGATCATCACGGCCGGGACTGACAGGATAAAACCGTCTACGCGATCAAGCACGCCGCCATGACCGGGGATCAGATGGCTTGAATCCTTGGCGCCAAAGCGACGCTTGACCCGGGAAACGCCGAGATCGCCCGCCTGGGCCAGGACAGCGATCACAGCGCCGGCGCCAGCCAGCGCCAGCGGATCATAACTTCCACTAACCGACGCGTACCCGGCGCTCCAGCCTGCCGCCCCAATCACGCCACCGGCCAGCCCGGACCAGGTCTTTCCCGGGCTGATCGCCGGCGCCAGTTTCGGACCACCGATCCGCCGCCCGGTGAAATAGGCGCAACAATCGGTGAACCAGACCGCCACCAGAAGCCACAGCACGATGCCCAAACCGTCGGTGGGATGGGCGCGCAACCACACCAGGGCGATGCCGGTGACCGCGATCGCAACCACCCCAGCGACACTCCAGGCGGTGTTCCTGTCGCCTCCGATTTTGGCGGCCAGACCGACCACGGCCGCAACCACCGCGCCCGCGCCAAGCGCGCCGGTGAGCCCGAAAAACGGTACCGCGCCAACAGAAGCCAGTACTCCAATTGTGAAAAGCCAACCGGCCAAGTCGAATTGTCCGCCGGTGCAGAGCCGGCGCCATTCCCATGCCATTGCCGAGACCATTACCAGCACCATCGCAACAAACCACGCCCCGCCGGCAAATAGCGCGCCGAGCGCCACGGGCCCCAGTACCAGCGACGATAGGACACGCTTTTTCAACGTGCTGTGATGGCCGGAACCATCACTCGGTGGCGCCGTACCGTCGCTCACGGCGATGGAATTCATTAATGGCCTCCTCGAGATGGCGTCCACTAAAATCCGGCCAGTGGGTTTCGACAAAGACCAATTCCGCGTAGGCAAGCTGCCACAGCAGAAAATTGCTGACCCGTTGTTCGCCACTGGTCCGAATGACGAGATCCGGATCGGGAATTCCCGCTGTTTCCAGGTGGTCCTGGAACAACGTCTCATCAATTTGTTCCGGCTCCAGGTCACCCGCGACCGCGGCGCTGGCGATTTTACGCGCGGCGGCGGTGATTTCCTGGCGCGCTCCATAGCTGAGTGCGACGATCAAACGAAGCTTCACATTCGCCTTGGTGACGTTTTCCGCGTTTTCGATCAGCGACACGATATCGGGCTCCAACATGTCGCGCCGACCGATGAAGGTCAGGCGAACGCCCTGCTCATTAAGCGCGGCGAGTTCCTGACGCAGATAAATCCTGAGCAGCCCCATAAGCGCCGTGACTTCGTTCTTCGGTCGTTTCCAATTTTCCTGTGAGAAGCCGTAAAGCGTCAGGTAAGCGATACCATTTTTTATCGCCCCCTTGACCGTGGCGCGAACTGCCTCCGCGCCTTGTGCATGGCCTGCGATCCGGGGCTTGCCGCGGGCTGCGGCCCAACGACCATTGCCGTCCATAATGATAGCGACATGGGTGGGCGGAAGCGGCGAACGCGGGTGAGAGAGAACCGGTTTCATCATGATCAGACCTGCATGATCTCCGCTTCCTTGGTCTCCAGCACGGTGTCTATCTGTTTGACGATATCATCGGTCAATTTTTGCAGGTCATCGCTCCAGGCACGCTGCTCGTCCTTGGATATCTCGTGGTCTTTTTCAAGCTTGCGCAGCTTGTCCATGCCGTCGCGCCGCACATTTCGCGCCGCGATGCGGGCCTGTTCGGCATATTTGTGCGCGACCTTGCCAAGCTCGACGCGGCGTTCCTCGGAAAGCTGGGGAATGGGAACGCGAATGACATTGCCCTCGCGCTGCGGGTTCAGCCCAAGCCCGGAATCACGGATCGCGCGATCAACCGCCTCGGCCAGCCCCTGGTCCCAGACCTGAACCGAGATCATGCGCGGATCAGGCACGTTTACCGTCCCCACCTGAGTCATCGGCATCTTGCTGCCATAGGCATTGACAACGATTGGCTCCAGCAACGCCGCCGAGGCGCGGCCGGTCCGCAAACCGCTCAATTCGCTGCGTAAAACTTCCACGGCGCCGTTCATACGGCGCTTGATATCTTCAATATCCAGTTCAGCCACCGGTCTTGTCCTTCTCCCGTATAACGGTGAAACGGCCTTTCCCAGCTACAACGTCCGCAAATGCACCCGAATTGTGAAGTGAAAATACGAGAATCGGAATTCCATTCTCGCGCGAAAGGGAAATAGCCGATGCATCCATGACCTTGAGGTCCCTGGTCAGCACCTCATGGTAGGTCAGACTGTCATAGCGGACCGCATCCGGTTCCTTGTGTGGGTCAGCGGAATAGACCCCATCGACCTGGGTTCCCTTTAACAATGCATCGCAATTCATCTCGACCGCGCGCAGCGCCGCCGCCGTGTCGGTGGTGAAGTAAGGGCTGCCGGTTCCGGCGGCAAATATGACGACGCGGCCCTTTTCCATATGGCGAACCGCGCGGCGCCGGATATAGGGCTCGCAGACTGTCGACATCGGGATCGCCGATTGCACCCTGGTGTGAACGCCGATGCGTTCCAGCGCGCCCTGCATGGCCAGTGCGTTAATGACGGTGCCGAGCATGCCCATATAGTCGGCGGTGCCGCGCTCTATCCCCTGAGCCGACGCCTCTATGCCACGAAAAATATTACCGCCGCCGATAACCAGACTGATTTGAACACCAAGGGCCTGAACGGCCCCAATTTCTTCGGCAATGCGATTAACCGTGCCGGTGTCGAGACCGAAACCGCGTTCGCCCATCAACGCTTCGCCGGAAAGCTTCAGGAGCACTCGCCCGTACTGAATGTTCTCCGGTTTCGCGTCCATCCATGTTTCCCCGGGCTACCGGCGCTGATACGCCGGCCCCTGTTAGAGCCCTCAACCCTTGGCGGCTGCCGCCACCTCGGCCGCGAAATCGCTTTCCTCGCGCTCAACGCCCTCGCCGAGCACGAACCGGACGAAACCTGTCAGCTTGACCGGCGCGCCAACATCGTTTCCGGCTGCCTCGACGGCCTTGCGAATTTTGCTTTCGCCGTCAATCACATAGACCTGCTCCAGCAGAACGCTTTCCTCGTAAAATTTCCGCAACCGTCCCTCAACCATCTTGGCGACGATATCATCCGGCTTGCCGGAATCCTTCGCCTGATCGGTCAGGATGGCGCGTTCACGTTCCAGAACCGCCTGATCGACATCCGGTATATCCGTCCATTGTGGCGCCGCCGCGGCAACATGCATGGCGAGCTGGCGGCCAAAGGCGGAAAGTTTCTCGGCATCGCCTTCGGATTCGAGGCCAACCAGCACCGCAATACGCCCAAGATTGGGGGCCGCGGCATTATGAATGTAACTGGCGACGACGCCTTTCCCGACGTCAAGTGTCGCCGCCCGGCGGACACTCATATTCTCGCCGATGGTGGCGACCAGCGATGTCAGCGTATCGCCAACCGTACCGCCGTCCGGCATAGAGGCCGCGATAATCGCCGCAATATCACCGCCTTGTTCCAGCGCGATACCCGCCGCCGTGGCGACGAAGCCCTGAAACTGTTCGTTGCGGGCGACGAAATCGGTTTCGGCGTTGATTTCAATTGCGCTCCCGCGGTTGCCATCGGTCGCGACCGCGACCAGCCCCTCGGCGGCGACACGACTTGCTTTCTTTGCAACCGCCGCCAGACCCGACTTACGAAGCCAATCGACGGCCGCTTCCATTTCACCGCCGGTTTCGGTCAGCGCCTTCTTGCAATCCATCATGCCGGCGCCGGTCGTACCGCGCAGCTCCTTGACCAACGATGCCGTGATTTGAGCCATAATCCGTCCTGTAAAGTAAAATTCACAAGCGATTGATATCGCGTCTTAGCTTTCGGCTTTAGGTGTTTCCTCAGCCGGTGCGGCGACAGCCTCCGCGACAGCGGCATCCACCACAGGCACCTCTACCTCGGGCACGTTCTCGGCTTCGCCGATATCGTCACCGCTGGCAATGGCTTCCTGCTGCAACCCATCGAGCACCGCATCCGAAACCAGTCCGCAATAAAGCGCGATCGAACGGATCGCGTCGTCATTGCCCGGCACCGGATAGGTGATCCCCCGAGGATCGCAATTGCTGTCGAGTACGGCGGCCACGGGAATGCCCAGCTTCTGGGCTTCCTTGATGGCGATCCCTTCCTTGTTCGTGTCAAGCACGAACAGGATATCAGGCAATCCGCCCATTTCCTTGATGCCGCCCAGCGCGCGGTCCAGCTTTGCCCGCTGACGCTCGCGCATCAGAAGCTCTTTCTTGGTCAGCCCGACATCGTCCTGCCCAAGCAACTCATCGAATTCGCGCAGTCGGCGAATAGACGCGGTAATGGTGCGCCAATTGGTCAGCATGCCGCCGAGCCAGCGATGGTTGACGTAGTACTGGCCACACCGCTTGGCTGATTCCGCGATCTGCTCGCTGGCCTGACGCTTCGTGCCGACGAAAAGCACTCGCCCACCGCCGGCGACGACATCGCGTATTGCCTGCAGGGCCGCATGCAGCATTGGCACGGTCTGGCGCAGGTCCATCACATGAATGCCGTTTCGGGTGCCGTAGATATACGGCTCCATACGGGGATTCCAGCGTCTTGTGTGATGTCCGAAATGAACGCCGGCTTCGAGAAGCTGGCGCATGGTGAAAGTTGGCACCGCCATGATATCGTTCCTTTTTCCGGTTGTGCGTCCGCGGGAATAGGCCCGACGCGACGACCGCGTCCAGGCACCGGAGGGGCAACACGCTTGCATCGCGCGCCGCCCGCGAACCCGCGTGCGAAATAAACGCCGTTTGATAGACCGAAGCGGCCAGCTTGGCAAGCCGAAACCGCGTCGGATTCCTTGTTTTTCAGTGGTTTCGGCGGTTTTATATGTCTTGCAGCTCGACCACTCCGGGAACCCCATCGATCGCCGCGCGCATCTCCGCGGAAATAGCATAGCCGCCAGGCAGGGCAATTTCGACCGATTGCGCCTCATCAAGGTCGAGAACCAGCCAAACCCGGCCCTTGCCACGCGTTCCGGTATCGATGGCGCGTTTCAGCCCGTTCAGCGCGTCGGGGCGGTCAATATGCACCTTCAGCCCGGCCGCCGCACGAGCGACGGCGTCGTCCAGCGCCTCGATCCCGGTCGCGCTCAATCGCACCCCATCGCCATCAGCACGCGCCTCGCAGGTCAACAGCAACGGCCGGTTGGCGTCCAGCAGATCACGAGCGGTCGCCAAAACATCTGCAAAAACAATAACTTCAAACAAACCAGTCGGACCGGACAGAGACAGGAAGGCGAACCGGTTGCCCTTGGCCGAGGTCCGCTCCTGCTTACGTACGACCACACCGGCAAGCCTGGGAGACGAGCCAGCCGAGGCCGCGGTCAGGCTTTCGAAGGGCACCACGCCGAGCCGAGCCAGCGTGCCACCATAAGCATCCAACGGATGGGCGGACAGATAAAACCCGACCGCGTCGAATTCCTGGTTGAGCCGTTCGATGGCAAGCCAATCCTGGATGTCCGGCAATGGTTCATGACAGGTCTCCAGCCCGGCATCGCCGTCGAACATGCTGGTCTGCGTTGTATCGCGATCGCGTTCGGCGGACGCCGCCGTCCTGAGCAGAATATCGATGCCTTCGATAAGCTGGCGCCGATTGGGGTTCAGGGAATCGAAGGCCCCGGCGCGGATCAAACTTTCGAGCTGGCGCTTGTTGGCCGCCTTGGCGCCAACCCGTTCGGCAAAATCATAGACGTCCTTGAAAGCGCCGTTGGCCTCCCGCTCGGCGACCACGGCCGCCATCGCCGCCGCCCCGACATTCTTGACCGCCGCCAACGCATAGCGGATGACGCCGGTTTCACCCAGCGTTTCCGGGGGCCTTACCCCGAAAACAACCCCGGAATCATTGATGTCGGGCGGCAGCAGAGGAATTCCCTGCTGCATCAGCTCCTGACGAAATACGTTCAGCTTGTCGGTATTGCCAAGATCCAGCGTCATCGAGGCGGCCAGGAACTCGACCGGATGGTTGGCCTTGAGCCAGGCCGTCTGGTAGGCGACGAGCGCATAGGCGGCGGCATGCGACTTGTTGAAACCGTAACCGGCGAATTTGTCGACCTGATCGAATATCTGGCCGGCCTGCCCTGCATCGACGCCCCGCGCGGTTGCCCCATCGACGAAAGCGGCACGCTGGGCCTCCATTTCCGAGCGGATTTTTTTGCCCATGGCGCGGCGCAGCAGGTCGGCACCGCCAAGCGTAAATCCGGACAACACCTGGGCGATTTGCATCACCTGTTCCTGGTAGATCATCACCCCGAAGGTCTCGCGCAGGATTTCCTCGAGATCGGGATGCAGGTAATCGGGCTTCTCCTCGCCATGCTTGCAAGCAATGTAGCGCGGGATGTTGTCCATCGGGCCCGGCCGGTAGAGGGCGACCAGCGCGATGATGTCGCCGAACGTATCGGGGCGCATCTGGCGCAGCACGTCGCGCATGCCGGCGCTTTCAAGCTGGAACACGCCGACGGTGTCGCCCTTGCCCAGCATCTCGAAGGTCTTCACGTCATCCAACGGCAGTGTCGAAATATCCAGATCCACACCCCCATCGCGCAGAAATTCGATCGCGCGTTCCAGCACGGTCAGGGTCTTGAGGCCAAGAAAATCAAACTTCACCAACCCGGCCATTTCGGCGTATTTCATCGAAAACTGCGTTGCCGGCAGATCCGAGCGCGGATCGCGGTAGAGCGGCACGATTTCGTCAAGCGCGCGGTCGCCAATCACCACGCCGGCGGCATGGGTAGACGCATGGCGGTACAGCCCTTCAAGTTTCATGCCGATATCGATCAGCCGGTCGACCTGCTCGTCGTCGGCGCGCAGGCGCCTCAGCTCTGGCTCGGCCTCCAGCGCCTCGGCCAGTGTCGGCGGATGCGCCGGGTTGAACGGCACCAGCTTGCAGATGCGGTCGACCTGCCCATAGGGCATGCCCAGCACCCGACCGACATCACGCAGTACGGCGCGCGCCTGCAGCTTGCCAAAGGTGATAATCTGGGAAACGTGCCGGGCGCCATATTTGCGCTGCACGTAGCTGATCACCTCATCGCGCCGGTCCTGGCAGAAATCGATATCGAAATCCGGCATCGACACGCGTTCGGGGTTGAGAAAGCGTTCAAACAGCAGACCAAATTCAAGCGGATCCAGATCGGTGATGGTCAGCGACCAGGCAACCACCGAACCGGCGCCCGATCCACGCCCCGGACCAACCGGAATGCTCTGCGCCTTGGCCCACTTGATGAAGTCGGCGACGATCAGGAAATAGCCGGGGAAGCCCATATCGATGATCACGTCGAGTTCGAACGCCAAGCGCTTCCAATAGGCGTCCGCGGCCGCGTCGTCAGCGCCAATTGCCGCCAGGCGTTGCCTCAACCCCTCCTCCGCCTCGGTGCGGAGCTGTTCGGTCTCGCTTCGGCCATCCACGGTCGGGAAGGCCGGCAGCATCGGTGCGTGCGGTTCCGGCATGTAAGCACAACGTTCCGCGATCACCATGGTGTTGTCGATCGCTTCCGGCAGGTCGGCAAATGCGTCGCGCATTTCGTCCGCCGAGCGGAAGAAGTGCAGCGGCGTGACCCGCCGGCGATTTTCGTCCGCCACGTGGGCGCTGTCGGCGATACAAAGCAGCGCGTCATGCGCCTGATACATGTCGGGCGTTGCGAAATAACAATCGTTGGTCGCCACCAGCGGCAGGTCATGCGCATAGGCGAGATCGAGCAGATCGCCTTCTATCCGCGCCTCGTCATCAGCTCCGTGGCGCTGCAATTCGACATAGAATCGGCCGGGAAAGGAAGCGGCAAGCCGTTCAAGGCACGCCTCGGCGGTTTCCATCTGGCCATCGCCAAGCAACCGCGACACCGCCCCGCCAGGCCCGCCCGACAGAGCTATCAGACCGCCGGACAACTCTTCCAGCAAGGCCAACGATACGTGCGGGCGCTCACCTGGCTCGGTTTCCAGAAAAGCGCGGCTGACCAGCTTAATCAAATTGCGATAGCCGGCTTCATCCTGAACCAGCAGCACCAGATTATCGAGTGTCCGCTTGACGAAGCTGGACCCTGGGACGGCAACGCCACCGCCATATTCGTCCGGCCGGGCAACCGCAAGCTGGCAGCCGATAATCGGCTGCACGCCGGCTTTGGCCGCGGTCTGCGCGAATTCCAGCGCGCCAAACAGGTTTCCGGTATCTGTCACCGCGACCGCCGGCATCGCGTTATCACGACACAACGCCACCAAGTCGGGAATCTTGACCGCGCCCTCGGACAGCGAATAGGCGGAATGGACCCGAAGATGGACAAAGGTTGCGTACGGCATAGCTGTTCAGGATTCCACAGGGCCAATATTAAGTCATTAGGAACAAACCATGAATTCGCTACATACAAGCATGTATTTTTCTTCCATCCACAGCATATTGTGGATAGGAAGCACCAACTCCTTGAAAATACTTATAGATTCAAACCGAAGAACGAATCGCCAACATTCATGCCGAGTCCTAGCCCAGCTGGCCGTCCTGAAGCGTGATGGTCCGATCCATCAGCGATGCGAGTTCCGGATTATGGGTCGCGACCAGAGCCGCCACACCGGTTTCACGCACCGTTTCAAGCAGCATGGCGAACACCACCCCGGCGGTGGCGTGATCCAAATTACCGGTCGGCTCGTCGGCCAGCAGCACGCGCGGCCGGTTGGCCAATGCGCGCGCGATAGCGACACGCTGCTGTTCACCGCCGGACAGTTCCGACGGCCGGTGCGTCGTGCGTTCCGACAAACCGACAAGGTCTAGCAACTCCGCCGCGCGCACCGCCGCTTCGGTCTTGGGGCGGCCGGCGATCATCTGCGGCAGAATGACGTTTTCCAACGCCGAGAATTCCGGCAGCAGGTGGTGAAACTGATAGATAAAACCAAGCTGCGTGCGCCGCATCGCGGTTCGCTCGTCATCGTTCAGCGTGGCGCACCCGATACCGTTCAGCGAAACCTCTCCGTCATCCGGGCGTTCCAGCAGCCCGGCGATATGGAGCAATGTCGATTTACCCGACCCCGACGGACCGACCAGGGCCACGATCTCTCCGGCATTGAGATCAAGCGACACCGCGCGCAGCACCTCAAGCCGCGCGCCGCCACCCTGGGAGAAGGCTCGCGATACGCCGTCAAGCGCGAGCGCGAGCGCGGCTTCACTCATAGCGCAGCGCCTCGACCGGATCGAGCCGGGCCGCCCGCCAGGATGGATACAGGGTCGCCAGCAACGACAGCGCCAGCGTCATGCCCACCACGGCGATCACCTCAACCGCATCCACCTTGGCCGGCAGGCGGGACAGGAAGTAGATCTCGGCCGAGAAAAGCTCGGCGCCGGACAGCTTCTCTATCCAGCCCCGGATGGTTTCGATATTGAGCGAAAAAGCGAGTCCCAGCGCGAACCCCGCCAAGGTGCCGATGACCCCGACCGCCATGCCGGACAGCAGGAATATGCGCATGATCATGCCTCGCGTGGCGCCCATGGTGCGCAGGATGGCGATGTCGCGCCCCTTGTCCTTCACCATCATGATCAGCCCGGAAATAATGTTGAACGCCGCGACCACGATAATCAGGGTCAGGATCAGGAACATCACATTGCGTTCGACCTGAATGGCGTTGAAGAACGACGCGTTAGCCTGTTGCCAGTCGGTCAGGCGCACCGGCACGCCGGCACGGTCCTGGATGATCGGGCGCACGCGCCCCACCTCGTCGGGACCTGTGAGCATGACTTCCAGCGTCGAGACCGCCGTCCCCGGCAGCCGGAAGAAGGCCTGCGCCGCGTCCAGCGTGACGAACAGGAAGCTGCTGTCATATTCGTACATGCCGATTTCGAACAAGGCACGTATCCGGAAGGTTTTCATCCGCGGCACCGAGCCGAACGCCGTCACCCGACTTTGCGGCGACACCAGCGTAATACGGTCGCCGACGGCGAGACCGTGACGGGTCGCAAAGCGGGTGCCAACGACGATATCACCGAGCGCGCCGAATTTATCCAGTGTTCCCTGTTTGATGTTGCCCGCCAGCGTCTCATGGCGCCTAATATCCGCCGGACGGATGCCCCTTACCACGGCTCCGCTGGCCCGCCCCCGGACCGTCGCCATGGCGTGTCCCTCGACGATGGGGGTGACCCGCACCACGCCCTCGATGCCTCGCAGGCGGTCGGCGATGGTGTCGAAATTCTTCAGCCCATCCGAAACCGACGACGACACGCCGAGATGACCATTGAGCCCGAGAATGCGGTTCAGCAATTCGGCACGAAAGCCGTTCATTACAGCCATGACGATGATCAGCGTAGCGACGCCGAGCCCGATCCCGGCCAGCGAAAACCCGGCAATGACAGATATGAACCCCTCGCGCCGGCGCGCTCGCAAATATCTGAGTGCGACCATCCGTTCCAGGGGAGAAAACATAATCAGCCCTCCGTCAGGCGAGAATGCGATTGAAGGCAGCTTCGGCGGTCAACTCCTCGCGCTCGCCAGTGGCGCGGCGCTTGATCTCAACCACACCGGCCTTCACACCGCGCGGACCGATAATGACCTGCCAGGGCAGGCCGATCAGGTCCATATTGGCAAACTTGCCGCCGGCGCGTTCATCGCGATCGTCATACAAAACTTCTACCCCCGCCGCCTCGCACTTGGCGTAGAAATCCTCGCATGCCGCATCGCAAGCCTCGTCCCCGGTGCGCAGGTTGATCAGCCCGACCCGCCACGGCGCCACCGCGTCGGGCCAGATGATGCCGGCGTCGTCATGGAAGGCCTCGATGATGGCGCCGACCAGCCGCGACACGCCGATGCCATAGGACCCCATCTCAAGCGTGATCACCTCACCGTCCGGCCCCGTGACAGTGGCGCCCAGCGGCTCGGAATATTTGGTGCCGAAATAGAAAATATGCCCGACCTCTATGCCCCGCGCGCTGATCAGCGCATCGCCAAGCTCGGCGGCGGCAGCCGCGTCATGTTTTTCATCGGTGGCGGCGTAGAGTTCTGTCCAGCGCGCGACCACCGGCTCCAGGTCAGCGTCATAATCGTTCACCTCGGCCAGCGCATCGAATGAAAGATAGTCCCGGTGGCAGAACACTTCGCTTTCGCCGGTATCGGCCAGGATGATGAATTCGTGGCTGAGATCACCGCCGATCGGGCCGGTGTCGGCCTGCATGGGGATCGCCTTGAGTCCCATCCGCGCGAAGGTGCGCAGATAGGAAACGAACATCCGATTATAGGACCGCCGTGCGCCGGCATAGTCCAGATCGAACGAATAGCTGTCCTTCATCAGGAATTCGCGGCCCCGCATGACGCCGAAGCGTGGGCGCACTTCGTCGCGGAATTTCCACTGGATGTGATAGAGCAGCTTCGGCAGATCGCGATAGCTCCTGACCGCGCCGCGAAAGATGTCGGTGATCAGCTCTTCGTTGGTCGGACCGTACAGCATTTCGCGATCATGGCGATCGACGATGCGCAGCATTTCCTTGCCGTAGCCATCATAGCGGCCGCTTTCACGCCACAGGTCGGCCGGTTGGATCGTCGGCATCAGCAGTTCCTGACAGCCCGCCGCGTCCTGTTCATCGCGCACGATCTGTTCGATCTTGCGCAAGACACGCAAGCCCATCGGCAGCCATGAATAAATGCCGGCGGCCGCCTGGCGGACCATGCCGGCACGCAGCATCAACCTGTGCGAGGCAATCTGCGCCTCGGCGGGGTCTTCCTTGATGGTCGGCAGGAACAATCGTGACAAACGCATGACTTATCGCCCAATCGCTTTGTACAGCGGCAGCGAACCGCTCAGAAGGCGGCAGACTTTACGCGCAAGCCGACGGTGAAGGCAATGGGAGTTCAGCGTCGGCGGATCATGCGCTGCTGACACAGGGCGGCGAGGTCCCGGCTTGCCTCGCTCTGCAGCGGCTGGCCGTTGAACCAGGCCGCATCATCCTGCCAGACGACGGTTCCAATGGTGAAATGATCGGTCTGGTACATTGTCGGATCGGTCGGGATGCCAAGCCGCTTCCGCAAATCCACCGTAATCGGGATCGAATACCGCTCGGGCAGCGCGAGCGGTGGCGTGGCGTTTATATCGGCAGGCGTCACCGGGCGGCCAGCCAAATCGACCCCCGGCTTGAAGGCAACATCGGCAATCGGCACATGGCCAACCAGAGAGGCACAGTCAGCCTGGGAAATTCTGATCGAGCCGGCATCATTTGCATCCGCCGCCGAATAGATCAGGGCGATCGCGATTACGAATCCAGCCGTGCCAAAAAATGACTTCATACAAGTCATGATTGCGGCAGCACGTTAATAAATAGTTAGCCTTTCTTAATCTGCCCAGTCGGACGATTCGACCGCGGATATGCCAGACTTTCCCTGAATTTTGAGGGGACAGACGATGCTGAACCAGCTTTTCAAGCTTGATGAGAACGGCACGACCGTGCGCGCCGAAATGTTCGCCGGCCTGACGACGTTCATGACCATGGCCTACATCATTTTCGTCAACCCGGAAATCCTGGCCGCGGCCGGGATGGACAAGGGGGCGGTCTTCGTCGCGACCTGCATCGCGGCCGCGATCGGATCGCTGATCATGGGATTATACGCCAACTACCCGATCGCGCTGGCGCCGGGCATGGGGCTGAACGCCTTTTTCTCCTTCGTTGTGGTCAAGGGCATGGGGGTGAGTTGGGAAATCGCCCTCGCCGCGGTGCTGGTCTCCGGCATTCTGTTCCTGATCCTGAGCGTACTGCCGGTTCGCGCCTGGATCATCAACTCGATCCCGCGCTCGCAGAAACTCGCCATCGCCGCCGGCATCGGACTGTTCCTGGGCTTCATTGGGCTCAAGAGCGCCGGAATCGTGGTCGCCAACCCGGCAACCTACGTGACCGTCGGCAACCTGATTACCCTGCCGATTCTGCTTGCGGCCCTTGGGTTCGTCGGCATGGTGGCGCTCGATTACCGCAAGCTGCCGGGCGCCATTCTGATCGGCATCATCGTGATCAGCATTATCGGAATGGCGCTCGGCGTGTCGCCGCCGCCATCCGGCATTGTCGGCATGCCGCCAAGCATCGCGCCGACCCTGATGGCGCTTGATCTCACCGGGTTCTTCGATCTGTCGGTTTCGGTGATGCTGATCCTGATGTTCAGCTTTTTGCTGGTCGATCTGTTTGATTCCGCCGGCACGCTGATCGGCCTCGCCCATCAGGCAGACCTGCTGGACAGTGACGGCCGCCTGCCCCGGCTGGGCCAGGCACTGATCGCCGATTCCGGCGCCACCGTGATCGGCAGCCTGCTCGGCACATCGACCACCACCAGCTATATTGAAAGCGCGTCGGGCATTCACGCCGGCGGACGGACCGGACTGACGGCGGTCGCCGCCGCCATGCTGTTCCTGCTGGCCCTGTTTTTCGCCCCGCTGGCGACGTCGATTCCGTCATACGCCACCGCGCCGGCCATCGTTTTCGTCTCATGCATCATGGCAAGCGCCTTGGCCAGCATAGATTGGGACGATATCTCGGAATATGCACCGGCCGTCGTCACCGCACTTGCCATGCCGCTGA
>JAZFSB010000314.1:0-2173 GCA_036445935.1 Alphaproteobacteria bacterium
TCACGTTCTCCGGCGACAGGTCGCCTTCCTCGATCGCCTGCAGCTTGCCCTTCAGCTTGCGCAGGTTGAAGAACAGCTTCTTCTGCGACGCCGTGGTGCCGATCTTGACCAGCGACCAAGTGTGCAAAATGTATTCCTGCATCGACGCCTTGATCCACCACATCGCATAGGTGGCGAGCCGGAAGCCGCGCTCGGGGTCGAACCTCTTGACCGCCTGCATCAACCCGACATTGCCCTCCGAGATCAACTCACCCAGCGGCAGGCCATAGCCGCGATACCCCATGGCGATCTTGGCCACCAGCCGCAGATGGCTGGTTACCATCTGATGCGCCGCATCGACGTCGCCATGATCGACCCACTGCTTGGCCAGCATGTATTCCTGCTCGGGCTCAAGGATCGGAAACTTGCGGATGGTCTGCAGATAACGCGACAGGTTGGCGCTGGGATCGAGATTGGGGATGCTGGGAAGATTGCCGGTCATCGGATACCTCCTCTTACGCGCCTTGCGGGCGCAAACCCGTTAACTGCACTACTAATATGAGTATATCGAATCATCTTGTTCATTTCAAGAAATTATAATACCTCCAAACTATCTGCCAATTCACTTAAATCACACGGTAAATTGATATCGAATTTAACAGCCTCGGTGCTGGTCGGGTGGATGAAGCCCAGCGTCGCGGCATGCAGCGCCTGGCGGCCCAGCGTCTCGATCAACCCGGCCGCGGCGCCCGCCGCGCGCCGGCGGGTTGGGGTCAGGCCGCCGCCATAGACCGCATCGCCAATCACCGGATGCCCCTTGTGCGCCATATGTACACGTATCTGATGCGTCCGACCGGTCGCTAGCCGACATTCGACCAGGCTGGCGATCGGTTTGGACGTCGGGCCGAAGGTCTGACGCACCCGATAGTAGGTCAGCGCGGT
This sequence comes from Alphaproteobacteria bacterium, assembly GCA_036445935.1. Taxonomy (GTDB): domain Bacteria; phylum Pseudomonadota; class Alphaproteobacteria; order MPNO01; family UBA2964; genus JAZFSB01. The sequence continues at coordinate 922 of JAZFSB010000314.1, forward strand.
CTTGCCGCCGGTGCGCCGCACCGCCATCTTTTTGCGGTCGCGCGAACTCCGCCCGATATTGCCCTCGATCTCACCCCGGCGCGGACTGGGCACGCCCCATACCAGCGCCAGGTAGGCTCGTTCGATCGTATGCTGGGCGAACTGTTCGGACAGGGCGGCGTGCGCGGCCCCGGTCTTGGCGACCACGATCAGCCCGCTGGTGTCCTTGTCGATACGGTGCACGATTCCCGGCCGGCGCACCCCGCCGATACCGGCCAGCCCGGCCCCGCAATGGGCGAGCAGCGCGTTCACCAAAGTGCCGTCCGGATTGCCCGGCGCCGGGTGAACCACCAGCCCGGGCGGCTTGTTGATGATGATCAATTCCGTATCCTCATAGACGATATCCAGCGCCATCGCCTGGGGGACCGGCGTGGCAGGCGCAGGGTCGGGAATGAAGATGTCAAAATTTTGACCCTGTTTGACCCGGTATGACGGGTCGGTTATCACTTCGCCGTCCGCGCGCACCTGTCCGGCCTCGATCAGCGCCTTGAGGCGCGAGCGGGAATAAGCGGACAGGGCGTCGGCCAGCAGCCGGTCGAGGCGCGCGCCGGCGGTATTGGCCATAACGGCGTGCCGGGTGCCGGGTTCGGATTTTTCCATGGCGGGAGAGTGAGCACAAACCATGAAGGCGCTCAAGGCCCTCGTCATCATCATGGCCGTTCTGATCGCGGCCGGGCTGACCGTGCTGGTGGTCATGGTGGTCAAGAACGCCGGCAAGGACGCGCCGCCGAGCACCGCTGCCGGCGGCTCAAGCGCCCCGCTGGCCGCCACCAGCGCGCCCGGTTTCGGCGAAACCGGCATCAACTTGCCGCCCGGCGCGGCAATCATCGAAACCAGCACCGGCGACGGCCGCATCGTGCTCAGAATTCGTCAGCCCGACGGCGGCCAGGCGTTGGTCGTGATAGACGCCGCCACCGGCCGCCGGCTGGGGCTGGTGCGCCTCAAGGATGGCGAACCCACACGGCCGTGAATCCTCTTGCGCGCACACGCGCGATCTCCTATGTAGCGGGTCCCGGCCCGACGTCCCCTTCGTCTAGTGGCCCAGGACATCGCCCTCTCACGGCGAAAACAGGGGTTCGACTCCCCTAGGGGACGCCAACCTTTTCAAATAGTTAGCTGCCAGCGGGCGGCTTTTTTCATGGCCGTACGGCATAGGTACGGCATAGCAGCACTTTGATACCCCAAAATCGAGCCATGCCGGTCTGATCGAGCC
>JAZFSB010000315.1:0-2056 GCA_036445935.1 Alphaproteobacteria bacterium
CCGATCCTCCTGAATTTCGTCGAAGCGACGGGATCGAAGACCGGCGCGCTGTTCCCGACCGGAAAACGGCTGGAACAGATCAACGGTATCGATGTCAGCCTGGTCGACGCCACCATGCCGGCGATAATCCTGAAAGCGCCCGATGTCGGCGTGACCGGCTATGAGAGCGCCGCCGAGCTCGACGCCAACCGCGACTTCTTCGCCACCGTCGAGGAAATGCGGCTCGAAGCCGGCTTGCGCATGGGGTTGGGCGACGTCGCGAAAAGCGTGGTGCCCAAGATCATGGTGGTCGCCCCACCGCGCGATGGCGGCGTCATTACGTCGCGCTACTTCGTGCCGATGAAGACGCATACCTCGCACGCGGTCACCGGGGCTGTGACGCTGGCGTGCTGCATCGGCGCCGAAGGCACCGTGACCGACGGGATCGAGGACAAGGGAAGCATCATCGACGATGCGATGGAGATCGAGCATCCCTCGGGCCGGCTCGGGGTTACGCTCAAGCTGCATGACGAAGGCAACCGCATCGAGGTCGAGGCCGCCGGAATCGTGCGAACCGCGCGGCTGCTGTTCTCGGGCGAGGTGATGGTGCCCGAAGAGGCGCTCGCCGCCGCGCCTGCGGCCTGAAATATTTTAAGTTTCCGCGAGGCAGAGATGGCGCGGCTAAAAATTCCGGCGGTTTTCATTCGCGGCGGCACGTCCAAGGGCGTGTTTTTCCACGAGCGCGACCTGCCCAGTGATGCCGCCGAACGAGACCGGGTCATCCTGCATGCGCTCGGCAGTCCCGACCCCTATCGGCGCCAGCTCAACGGCATGGGCGGCGGGCTATCGTCGCTGTCGAAGGCGGTCATCATCGCACCTTCGACCCGGCCCGACGCGGATGTGGATTACACCTTCGCCCAGGTGTCGGTGGACAGCCCGGTGGTCGATTACGCGGGCGCGTGCGGCAACCTGTCGGCGGCGGTCGGCGCGTTCGCCGTCGATGAGGGGCTGATCGAAGCACCCGACGGCGAGGCCTGCCTGCGCGTCTACCAGACCAATACGAGCAAGATCTACGAAGCCCGCTTCCCGGTCAAAGACGGCATGGCGGTCGAGGACGGCGCCTATGAAATGCCAGGCGTCGGCGGGAAGGGTGCAAAAATCACGCTGGATTATCTCGACCCCGGTGGCGCGGTCACCGGCGCGCTGCTGCCGTCGGGAAACGTCAGCGATCAGATCGCGCTGGACGGGCTGGGCCGCGTGGAAGTGTCGCTGGTCGACGCCACCAATGCGGTGGTGTTCCTGGACGCGGCCCGGCTTGGCTACCAGGCGACCGAGGATCCCGCCGCGCTCGATGCCGACCCGCTTTTCATGTCCCGCATGGACGAGGCCAGGCGCAAGGGGGCCGTGCTGATGGGCATGGTGAACCGGCCAGAGGACGCGCCCTTGTCGACGCCGAAGGTCGGCATCGTCGCCCCTCCCACCGCCTTTACCGGACTCGACGGGAGGGACTATGCGGCCGACGACATGGATCTCACGGTGCGCGTCATCTCCATGGAGAACGTCCACCGGGCGGTGCCCGGCACCAACGGCATGTGCATTGGCGCCGCGGCCCGGATCGAGGGCACGATTGTGCATCGTTTTACCCGCGACCATACGCCGGTCCGCATCGGCAACCCGTCCGGCGTGCTGCCGGTCGACGCCGATGTGACGCGCGATGAAGACGGCGGCTGGAGCGTGCGCGCGATCACCGTCTACCGAACCCAGCGCCGGCTGATGGAGGGTTCGGTGCTGGTGCCCGACCGCTAGTGGTTATTCCGTTCCGAATTTTCTTCGCGCTTTCCTTGTTGTTGGTCGCCGCATGCCAGACGCCCGAGCCGATCGGGACGGGACAAGAAAGTCATTTATCCACGCTGAAACTTGCCCAGCCGGCACAGAGTTTCACCGTGATGTCGTTCAACATCCGCGTCGGGCACGGCGCCGGTGATCCGGGCATTGGACCGTACAAGCTGGATTGGGGTCGGAACCTGAAGGCCGTCGCGGCGGCCATCCGGTCCGTCGATCCGGAAATCGCCGCGCT
>JAZFSB010000316.1:0-2502 GCA_036445935.1 Alphaproteobacteria bacterium
GGGCTTGGCATCGACCGCAATGCCTCCGCGGGTACCTACGAGGTTCTGATCGACGGGCTTCCGATGGCGCGCGCGGTGCAGCCCACCGAGGTACCCTCACTCTCGGTGGTGCCGGCTTCGGTCGATCTGTCGGGTGCGGAGCTTGAACTGGTTGCGTTGGAGCAGCGGGAATATCGCCTGCGCCAGGCCTTTGCCGGCATAGCCGGTGCGTACGATTATATTCTGATTGACTGCCCGCCGGCGCTGGGCCTTCTGACGTTGAACGCGCTGGTTGCCGCCGACAGCGTCCTGGTGCCGCTGCAATGTGAATTTCTCGCGCTTGAAGGGTTAAGCCAGCTCGTCCGCACCATTGAGCGGGTGAAGGGGGCGTTCAACCCCTCGCTCGGCATCCAGGGAATCGTGCTGACCATGTTCGATAACCGCAACAATCTCAGCTCGCTGGTTGCCAGCGACGTGCGTGACTATTTCGGTGACACGGTTTACCAGACCGTAATCCCCCGTAATGTCCGCGTATCCGAGGCCCCGTCACACGGCAAGCCGGTGCTGCTTTATGATTTTCGCTGCACCGGGGCGCAGGCCTATGTCCATCTCGCCGGCGAAATATTGCGGCGTGAGGAAGGAGCCATGAATGAGTGATGAAAAACCGCGCAATCGGCAACTTGGCCGCGGCCTGTCTGCGCTTCTGGGCGCGGAACCGGTAAATATACCGAGGCCTGGCACGACCAGGGATGATCTAAGTTCAAGTCCGGCCGAGAAAAAGGCGCCTGAGCCCGCGCCGCTCGCTGGGCCGGGCGCCACCTCCGCGCCGACGGAATTTCTGGCGCCCAGCCCGCTGCAGCCGCGCCGCAATTTTGCACAGGACGAAATCGCCGAACTGGCCGAGTCCATCCGCCAACGCGGCATTTTGCAACCGATTCTGGTGCGCCATGATCCCGCCAATCCGGACCGCTATGAAATCGTCGCCGGTGAACGCCGCTGGCGGGCTGCCCAGGCAGCCCAGCTTCACGAGGTGCCGATCCTCATCAAGGATCTCGACGATGAGGGCGTGCTGGAAGTGGCCATCGTTGAAAACGTCCAGCGCCAGGATCTTAACTCGCTGGAAGAAGCCGCAGGCTATCGCCGGCTGATCGATCAGTTCAGCCACACCCAGGACAGCCTGGCCGGCGTGGTTGGCAAGAGCCGCAGCCATATCGCCAACACGCTCCGTCTTCTGACGCTGCCTGACGCGGTGCGAAATTATCTCGATAGTGGTGAGTTGACGGCAGGCCACGCACGCGCGCTGATCGGGCTTGACGACGCCGGGGCGCTGGCGCGCAAGGTGGTGAAGGCCGGCATGAGCGTGCGCCAAACCGAACGCCTTGTCCGCCGCGCCAAGGACGGCAAGAAGCCCAAACCCATGCCGCCGGAAAAAGACCCCGACACCGTGGCGCTGGAAAACTCACTTTCCGATCTGCTCGGCCTCAGGGTGGTGATCGACTTCAACGGCCGCGGCGGCGCGCTTACCGTGCGCTACACCTCGCTCGACCAGCTCGATGAACTTATCACCCGGTTAAGCCAGCCTCTGCCGACTTAGATAATATTACACTCACGCGGAATCGCACCGTGCCGGTGCCGCCAAACCGGAAACAATTCAACGCTGGCGCGCGGCCAACCGGCGTCCCAATGTCGCCAACCGCAGCAGGGCCTGATTGCACACGGCGTCCGACGGCAGCCCCGTCGTCTTGCAGGCCACTTCCGCCTCGCCCAACGCTTCAAGCGCATCGCCCAACCGCCGTGACGGCCAGTGGCGCAGTTGGGCACGGAACTGATCCGCCTGTTTGAAGAACACTGGTGGGCGCAGCGCTTTCAGCGCCCCTTCCATCGGCCTGCCGCCCTCGACCGCGCTGGCCGCCAGATGAAGTCGTTGGAAATGGCGCGACACCGCGCGCAACACGCCAACCGGCGCCGCCCCTTCATGGTGCGCCCGGTCGAGAAGTCGCGGCAGCCCATTGATATCCCCACCGCCAACCGCGAACGAAATATCATCCAGCGTCATGGTCGCACTGTCGCCAACGCAGGCGGCGGCGTCGGTAAGCGTTACCTCGCCGCCTTCGGGCCCCATATAGAGGCAGAGCTTTTCCAGCTCCGAACGGCTTACCAGACGGTCGCCGCCGAGATTGGCCACCAGATAGGCCAGCGCATCGTCCGATACGCGGCAATTCGCTTCGCCCAGCATGGTGCGGATCATCGGCGCCAGGGAGCGCCCGTCATCGGCGTAGCACGCCACCGCGGCCGACCCCTCGGCTTTCTCGAAGGCGGCGCGCAGCCGCGACCGCGGCCCGAGCGTGCCGGCCTCGACCAGCACCAGCGCATCGCCCACCGGCTGGGCCACGTAACCGGCAAGAATATTGGCGGTGGCGTCGGTGGCTTCCCTGATATGCACCAGCCGACGCCCGCCGGTGAGAGACAGCGCGCTGGCTTCATCGGATAGACGCGCGGGGTCGTCGCGCAGATCGGCCGCTC
>JAZFSB010000317.1:0-5835 GCA_036445935.1 Alphaproteobacteria bacterium
GATGCTGAATGTCGGGATGTCGGGCGAGTCCTACGCCATGGCCGGGATGATGAGCACCGTCTCCATTTTCGTGATCGGCGCGATCATCGTATTTACCCTTGCCCGCGCCGGCCGGATCGAGCGCCACCGGCGGCCCCGCGCCGAGCCGGCAATGGCCGGCCGGACATTGTGACAGGACCATGAACGATAATCGCCATACCGCCGTGGAGGTCGAGGGGCTGAGCAAGTCCTACGGCCCCGTGTTGGCGCTCGACGCGGTGAGCTTCGCCATCGACAGCGGCGGGTATTTCGTCCTGCTCGGCCCGAGCGGCGGCGGCAAGACCACATTGCTGCGCCTGATCGGTGGTTTCATCAGCCCGACGGCGGGCCGGGTGCTGCTGCATGGCCGCGATGTCAGCCGGCTGCCGCCGAACCAGCGGCCGACCACCATGGTGTTCCAGAGCTTCGCGCTGTTTCCCCACATGACCGTGGAGGGCAACGTCGCCTATGGCCTCCGGTTGCTGAAACTGCCGAAGGAGGAGATCGGCCGGAAGCTGGACCGGATGCTGGAGATGGTCGGCCTCGCCGGCCTCGGCGAACGGATGCCGCATGAGCTTTCCGGCGGCCAGCAGCAGCGCGTGCAACTGGCCCGCTCGCTGGTGCTGGAGCGCGATATATTGCTGCTCGACGAGCCGCTGGCCTCGCTCGATGCCCAGTTGCGCAAGGACATGTGCCTTGAACTGAAACGCAGCCAGGAAAATGTCGGCATCACCTTCATCCACGTCACCCACAACCAGGAAGAGGCGATGACCATCGCCGACCGGATCGCCATCATCGCCGACGGGGTGCTGGTGGAGGAAGGCACCCCGCGGGACATCTACGAGCGGCCGGTGAAGCGTTTCACCGCCGGCTTTGTCGGTGAAAACAACCTGTTGGATGGAAGTATTGCCGCAAGCGACGGCGAAAGGGTCTCGATCGATCTGGGGTTCGCCCGGCTCGACATGGCGGCGGGCGGCGCGGCGGGCGGGGCGGTGGCCGCGACCGGCGATGCCGTCACCCTGTCGATCCGTTCCGAACTGCTCGTCCTTGCGCCGCGCGGCCACCAGCCCGATGATGCCATGCAGCAGATCCCGGCGACCTACGTGGACGAGGTCTATCTCGGCCTCACGACCTCGCACCTGGTGCGTCTGCCGAACGGGATCGAGATGTCGGTGCGGCAGATTTCGGAAGCCGCCAACGCGATCTCCTTCACGCCGGGCGAGGAAGTCACCGTCGGCTGGAAGACCGGCGACGCCCGGCTCCACACGGGCTGTGCGGCCCGGCCGCTTGCGGAACCGGGGCTGCCGTGATTGACTCACCGTATCGACACCGTGGAAAGATGTGAGACCAGGGATTTGCCAAACAGCGACAGCGCCGCTTCCATATTGGCCGCCCTCAAGGGCGCCGGCGTCAATATAATTGCGTCACTGCCCGACCGCGGCCTGTTGCAGGTCGTCGAGGCCCTGATGCAGGACAATGAGATACGCCATGTCCCGCTCAGCCGCGAGGAAGAGGGCATCGGCATCTGTACCGGCGCCTATCTCACCGGCAAGAGATGCGCGATTGTGATGCAGAACGGCGGGCTGCTCAATTCGTGCAATGCGCTGGCGACCACGGCAATACAGTTCGAAATCCCCATGCTCCTTCTCGTGCTGTATTCAGGCGCTTTGGGGGACAAGGCGTTTCCCATGCTCGGACAATTCACCGAACCGGTGCTCGACGGGCTCGGCATCCCCTACCACCAGTTGGAGCGGATCGAGGACGCGCCGGCGGTGATCGGCGGCGCGCTGATACAGACGTACAACGTGAAGAAGCCGGTGGCGGTGCTGCTCCACAAGGGGATGCTGTAAGCCATGCAGCGTATCGATTGCATGCGGCGCGCGGCGGCAATGATCGGTGACAGCCCCTGCGTCGTCACCATGGGCCAGAACTGGGCCGAGTGGGACAGCGTGCGGCCAAGCGACGGCAACCTTCAGGTGAGGACGCTTGGGCTATGTTCCTCGATCGGGTTGGGGCTCGCGCTCGGCCTGCAGGATCGAAAGATCGTCGTCCTCGACGGCGACGGCGCGGTGTTGATGAACCTCAACGGGCTGGTGACCATAGGGAGCGAGCAACCAAAAAACCTGGTCCATCTGGTCTTCGACAACAAGATCTACGAGGCCTCCGGCGGGACACCGACGGCGACCGCCCTCAACGCGAACCTTCGCGACCTCGCGCTGGGCGCCGGCATCCGCAGCAGTCATGAGGTCGGCGACGTCGAGGCGTTCGGGGAGACCTTGAAGGACGCGCTGGCGACGGACGGCCCGCACTTCATCACCGCCATCGTCGAGCCGAGCCCGGAACAGGGCGGCCATCCCCGCATCGACGATGTGGAGAAACGAAACCGCATCCGCATCGACGAGGTGGAGAACCGCTACCGTTTCATCCGCTATCTGGAAGGCCTCGAAGGCCGCCACCTCCTGGAATACCCGGCCGACATCCAGCCGCCGACATCCTGAGCCGGAAAGACCCTAGCCGGTTGCCACCTCGGGCAGGTTGGCACGCCAGATCGACATGATCTCGGCGCAGGTCGGCACCAGGCCGAAGCGGTGGTTCATGGTTTCCAGCGTCGCCTCGTGCAACTCCGTGTTCCACGACGCCACCCCGTCGCGCGGGACGCACAGGTAATTGCCCAGCTCAAACGCATCGCGCGCGGTGCTCTCGACACAGGCATTGGTCGAGACGCCGGTGGTAATGACGGTCTTTATTCCCTTGCCGCGCAGCAGCATGTCGAGGTCGGTGCCCTTGAAGGCGCTGTAGCGGTGTTTGTGGACCACCATCTCACCGGCCAGCGGCGACAGCTCGTCGATGAATTCCGCCCCTTCGGTGTCGGCGATGCAAACCTTGTCCGAGGAAAAGGTGGCGCGCCGGCGCTGCGCCAGCCACGGCCCGGAATCGCTGTCGTGATCGGGCAGCGTCCAGAAACCGACATGGACCACCAGCGTCCCCGAGGCGCGCGCCGCCGCAAGCAGGCGGGTGAGGGTCGGGATAATGGAGCGGGTGGCGGTCAGGTCACGTCCGGCCTGGTCACAGGCGAGCCCGTCGAGGACGAAGTCCTTCTGCATGTCGATGATGATCAGCGCCGTGTGCCGGGGCGCAATCCGGTCTTCGAGAGTTTCGAGAATTTCCGGTTCCATATCCTGTCTCCGCTAGGTCGGACGTTACCGCGGCTGCAAGGGTCGAATACTGCACCACGCCGCAATACCCGGCAAGCGCCTCGCCGTCAGGCCGCCTCGCCGCCATGCCGCCCCACTGTCAGGCCGGGGCCATGGATTCGCCGCCGTCGCAGAGGATCGACGTGCCGGTGATATTGCTGGCGCAGTCCGATGCCAGGAAGGCGACCGCCCGGGCGATCTCATCCGGGTTCCCGAACCGGCCGAGCGGGATGCTTTCCTCGATGTCGGCCTTATGCGCCTCGGCCGGCCGTCCTGACTGGCTCGACATGTTGGCCAGCATGCCGGTCCAGCGTTCGGTCAGGGTCGGGCCGGGATTGACCGCGTTGATGGAGATGCCGTCGGCGGCGACTTCCCGCGCCAGGCCGCTGGTCAGCGCCAGCAGGGCGGCGTTGGCGGTGCCGCCCGGCAGCGCGCGCGGGCTTGGCTGGATGCCGCCGTTGCCGACGATGGTGACGATGCGGCCGTATTTTTGGTCACGCATGGCCGGCATCACAGCGCGGATCATGCGCACGGTGGCGAAGAATTTGAGCGCCAGGCTCTGCTCCCATACCTCGTCGGTGATTTCCCAGAACACCCCGCCGCGCGCTGCCCCGGCCGAATTAATCAATATGTCGATCCGGCCATGACTGTCGAGCACGGCGCTTGCCACGTTATCCGCCCCGTCCGGCTCGGTCAGGTCCTGCGCCACCACCGACACCTCGGCGCCGGTGGCGGCGCGAATTTCCGCCGCCGTCGCCTCCAGCGTTTCGGCATTGCGGGCGCTGAGCGCCAGCCGCGCGCCCTCGGCGGCCAGCAGGCCGGCGCACGCCGCGCCCAGTCCCCGGCTGGCACCGGTAATCATGGCAACCTTGCCGTCCAGTTTCAAATCCATTTGTCGCTCCCTCGTCCTGTTCTATGAGCTATGCTGCCGCAAGCACCCTAAGGCGGCGGCAGATTTAAGGGGAAGATCAATATGCCACATGTCGAGACCAACGATTCCGTCAAGCTCTACTATGAAGAGAGCGGGTCCGGATTCCCCTTCCTGTTTGTACACGAAGTCGCCGGCGATTGCCGAAGCTGGGAACCGCAGGTGCGTTTCCTGTCGCGGCGTTACCGCTGCATCACCTTCAATGCGCGGGGTTTTCCGCCGTCCGATGTGCCGGACGATCTGTCCTCCTACAGCCAGCAGCGCGCGCGCGACGACATCAAGGCGGTGCTCGATGGTCTCGCCATCAAAGAGGCCCATATCGTCGGGCTTTCCATGGGCGGTTTCGCGGCACTGCATTTCGGGTTCAGCTATCCCGCCATGGCGCGCTCCTTGGTGGTCGGCGGCTGCGGCTATGGCGCCGAACCGGACAAGCGCGATGCCTTCCGCCTGGAGGCCGAGGCCGCCGCCGCGCGGTTCGAGAGCGAAGGTACCGAGACGTTCGGCAAGACCTATGCGCTGGGGCCGACCCGGGTGCAGTTCCAGAACAAGGATCCGCGCGGCTGGCAGGAGTTCTCCGACATGCTCGGCGGCCATTCGGCGACCGGATGCGCGCTCACCATGCGCGGCGTACAAAAAGAACGCCCGTCCCTGTGGGAACTGGAAGAGCAGATGAAGGGGCTCACCGTGCCGACCCTGATTATCACCGGCGATGAGGACGACCCCTGCCTGCAGCCGGCGCTGTTCATGAAGCGGTCGATCCTTTCGGCCGGGCTCGTGGTGTTGCCGAAGAGCGGCCACACCGTCAATTTGGAGGAGCCGGACGCGTTCAACGGCGCCGTTGCCGACTTCCTCGCCCAGGTCGAGGCCGGGCGCTGGACAATGCGCGATCCGCGCTCGATCACCGAGTCGATCCTCGGCAGCCGTTAGAGCATTTTCCGTCAGTTCGTAAAATGCTCTAGCCTTCGAGCCCGTAGACCGCAAGGGCGTTATCCCGCATCAGCTTGCGCCGGGGGACTTCGCGCAGGCCGAGACCATCGATTTCAGCGACCGTGCGGCCAAAATCCAGAACCGGGAAATCGGTGCCGAAGATCACCTTGTCCTGGCCGTAGCTGTTGATGTAGTGGACAAAGCACTCGGGCCAGTATTTCGGCGCATGGGCGTCCGAGCCGATGAACACGTTCTGGTGCTTCCACGCCATGGCGATCATCTCCTCGGTCCACGGTATGCCGACATGGATGCCGATCAGCCTGAGTTCGGGAAAGTCGCAGGCCACCGCATCCAGTGCAATCGGCCGGCCGACCGAGCGCCGTGGAAAATTCTTGTCGTAGTTCATCGACTGGCCGACCTGCATCTGGATCGGCACGTCGAGCTCCACGCATTTTGTGTAGAACGGATAGACCTTTGCATGATCGGGCGCGATCTCGAACCAGTGGGGATAAAAATGGGCGCCGATGAAACCGAGCTCGCGCACCGCATATTCCAGCTCCCGCACGCCCTTCATTCCGTCAAGCGGGTCGATCCCGGCGAGGCCGAACAGCCGGTCCGGCGCCTGGGCACAGGTCCGGGCGACGAGCTCGTAGGGAATGCGGTAGCACGACGGATGGCCGACAGGTCCGGCGCGGGTTGCGATCAGGAAGGCCTTCTCGATCCCCGCCCGATCCATCCGCCCGAGCATGTCCTCAATCTCTGTGCCGT
>JAZFSB010000318.1:0-2122 GCA_036445935.1 Alphaproteobacteria bacterium
AACCAACTTCGGACCGCCTCCCTATTTGGGAGTCACCTGGCGCGCCGGGCAGCGTAACAGTCGGGGGCTCTACAAAGAATGCCCCGCCGCGGATATAGCCGACTTGCTGCGGCCCCTCGACGCCCGCATCGTGGCGCTGCAGCGCAACCCGGAAGAAGGCGAGGTCGCGGACTTCGCCACCCGCTTGGGGCGAGAGGTTCTGGACCTGTCGGCGGCCAACGCGGATCTCGAGGATATGTTGGCTCTGGTTGGGCTGCTCGACGATCAGGTATGCGTCAGCAACACCAATGTCCACCTGGCCGCCGCGCGCGGCCGCACCTGCCGGGTGCTGGTGCCCAGCCCGCCGGAATTCCGCTGGATGGCAACCGGCGATGAAAGCCCCTGGTTTCCGGGCATGCGGCTTTACCGCCAGCGCATCGATGGCGACTGGCGCCCAGCGTTTGAAACGCTGGCACGCGACTTGGCCGGTGGCGGATGATCATGAAACTTGATGCGCTGGCGCGCGGATTTCGATATTGTCACACACTCAACTGTTAGCGCATCCGTTGATTTGCATGGCCGACCAGCCCCCCCTTTCACCGTCGAACGCCCCCCGGACCGTGCGCGTCGGCGACGGCGACATTCCGGTATGGCGCGAAGGCCAGCGCGTCGAGATCATCGACAAATATATTCATTCGACGGTTTTCGAGGACTGGGCAGACTATCACGAGCCGCTAATCGCCCGCGCGAAGGAGCTGGAAGCGATCAAATGGGGCGACAGCCGGCCCGACTCGCGCACGCTCGGCGGCAAGAAGGTTCATCACCTGGATCAGTGGGATTGTCCGGCCGCGACCCTGCTGAACGAACGCGCCAAGCAGTTTTTCCGCCTCATGCTGGACGAGCCGCGCGCCAATATCGATCTCAGCTGGGCCAATCTTTATTACAAGTGGGACTATGTCGTTCCCCATTCGCATCGGATGAGCGTGGCCAGCCTGGTTTATTTTCTCGATCTCGGCGATCCCGACCCGGATGACGAACTCAGCGGTCGTCTCGCCTTCGCCGACCCGCGCATCGACATCTGTTGCAGCGAGGAGCCGGGATATGTCACCACCCGGCCCTATATCGGCGCCGAGCCAGGGAAAATGCTCATCTGGCCGTCGCACCTGGTTCATTTCGTAACGCCCTATGCGGGCGACAGGCCCAGGATCACCATCGCCTGGAACATCAGCCGGCATGCGGGGGAAATGCGCCCCGACGAGCCCTACCCCAATGTCGCGCCAACGCCCACCAGCCGCGCGTAAGTGCCGCAGGTGAACGGGCGAGACGGCCGGGAACGATATGTGATAGACAATCAGGCGGCTGAAAACCCGCCGCTACCCGCTTCAGGTCAACAACCCGTCGAGCCACATCTTTCATGTCCGATCAGCCATTTCCGGTTTATGTCGGCTGGGATTCCCGGGAAGACATCGCCTATCAGGTTTGCCGCCACTCGCTGATGCGGCACGCCAGCGTGCCGGTAACCGTTACCCCGATCCGCCAGGGCGATCTCCGCGATCGCGGCGTCTATGCCCGCGCGCCCGACCCGCTGGCCTCGACCGAATTCACCTATTCCCGGTTCTATGTACCCTGGCTGAACGATTACAGCGGCTGGGCGCTGTTCTGCGATTGCGATTTCCTGTGGCTGGCGGATATCGCCGGGCTGCTGGCGCTGCTCGACGACCGCTATGCGGTGATGTGCGTGCATCATGACCACAAGCCGACCGAAAAATGGAAAATGGATCACCGCGAACAGACCGTCTATCCACGCAAGAACTGGTCCTCGATGGTGCTCTATAATTGCGGCCTCCCGGCCAATGCCGTGCTCACGCCCGATCTCATAAATCGCGAGGGCGGGGCCTTTCTGCACCGCTTCCAATGGCTCGACGACGCATCGATCGGCGCCGTGCCGGAGACCTGGAACTGGCTTGAAGGCTGGAGCGAGACACCCGCCGGCGGGCCGCCCAACGTGGCGCATTTCACCCGCGGCGGCCCCTGGTTCGACGAATGGCGCGGGGTCGAGTATGGCGATCTGTGGCTGGCGGAAGAGGCGGCGTATCTGGAACGGCAAAAACAGCGAATTGAAACTTGATGCGCGCCGCGCCGC
>JAZFSB010000319.1:0-2219 GCA_036445935.1 Alphaproteobacteria bacterium
GCGCCAGCTCCGCACCGCAGATATTTTTATAGAAATTCTCTGTGAACGCCTTGAGGTCGATATTGGTGGCGTCCATGTGGCGGAAGAATTCGGCGCGCGGCTCCGGGCAGATATAGCCCGCCGTCACCGCGACTGTTTTGATCTCCGCCGCATTGCACGCCTCGGCCACATCGACGGCATATTCAAGAAAAATCACCGGGTCGTTATAGGTGAAAGCCACGCTGCTACAACCCAGCGACCGGGCCGCGCGGGCGATGGTTTCGGGGCGGGCCGCATCGGCCAGCGTATCAAATTCGCGGCTCTTGCTGATATCCCAGTTCTGGCAGAACTTGCAGGTCAGGTTGCAACCCGCGGTCCCAAAGGACAGCACCGGCGTGCCCGGAAGGAAATGGTTGAGCGGCTTTTTCTCGATCGGATCGACGCAATAGCCGCTGGAACGCCCCCAGCTGGTCAGCACCATCTGGTCGCCGGCGCGCCCACGCACGAAGCACAGCCCGCGCTGGCCGTCGCGCAGTCGGCAATAGCGCGGACACAGATCGCATTGCAGCCTGCCGTCATCCAGCGCGTGCCAATACCGGCCCGCCACACATTCTATCGGTCCGGTCTCGTCCTGAAAGACAATCGTGCCCATATCGCTCATAACAATTGAATGGATATTGAAGATGCGTAATTCAAGCCGGACCGCTTCATTGTGTCCGTGACCGGGGCCGAATGACCATGAACCAAATGCGCAAACCCGCCGTCGCGGGCAGCTTCTATCCCGCCGCGCCGGATGCGCTGCGCGCCGCCGTCGCGGATTTTCTCAAAGGCGCCGACACGCCCGACGCACCCGCGCCCAAGGCGATCATCGCGCCGCACGCCGGCTATATCTATTCGGGCGCGGTAGCCGCCAGCGCCTATGTGCGGATCGCGGCCCGCGCGTCCGCGATCCGCCGCGTGGTGCTGCTGGGGCCGGCCCACCGGGTCGGTTTCCGGGGTATCGCCCTGCCCGGGGTGGACGCGTTCGAGACGCCGCTGGGATCCATCCCGCTGGACCTCGACGCGATCGCCCTGATCGAGCCGCTGCCGCAAATCGTGACCCGCGCCGACGCTCATGCGCAGGAGCACAGTATCGAGGTCCACCTGCCGTTCCTGCAACAATTGCTGGGCGCGTTCTCGCTGGTCCCGCTGGTTGTCGGCGACGCCGAGCCGGCCGAAATCGAACAAGTGATCGAACTGCTGTGGGGGGCCGAGGAAACGCTGATCGTGGTCAGCTCGGACCTCAGCCATTTCCAGGATTACGCCACGGCGCAGAACATGGACCGCGCGACCTCGGCGGCGATCGAGGCGATGACGCCCGACGAGATCGGCTACGACGATGCCTGCGGCCGCCTGCCGATCGCCGGCCTGCTGCGCGCGGCCAGCAAACATGGGCTGCATGCGAAGACGATCGATCTCAGGAATTCCGGCGACACCGCGGGACCGCGCGACAATGTTGTCGGTTACGGCGCCTATGTCATCGGTTGATCCCTGGCGCGACGCGCTACTGCCCCATGCCGCGACCATGCTGGATATCGCCGGCGGGTCGATCCGCAACGGGCTGGTCGAAGGCCGCGCGCTGGATGTCGCGGCGAACGGCTTCGACCCGCTGCTGCGCGCACCCGGCGCCTGCTTCGTGTCGCTCCATATGCTGGATGACAGCCTGCGCGGCTGCATCGGCAGCGTGACGGCGGCACGGCCGCTGATCGAGGACATCGCGCGCAACGCCCACCTGGCCGCCTTCGAGGACCCGCGCTTCCCGCCCTTGCCGGCCGAGGCCTATCCGCGACTGAAAATCGAAATTTCCATCCTGTCGCCGACCGAACCGCTGACCTTTGCCGATGAGGCAGGACTCCAGGACGCGCTGGTGCCGGGCCGCGACGGGCTGGTGCTGCAGCAGGGCGCCCTCCGCGGGCTGTTCCTGCCCCAGGTGTGGGAGGCACTGCCCGAGCCCGCCGATTTCATGGACCATCTCAAGGAAAAAGCGGGATTGCCTTCAGGTCCGCTGGCCAGCGGGGTCCAGGCCCTGCGCTTCACGGTGATCAGCTTCGCCAGCCCAACCGCATCCATCGGCGGGTTGTGACACATCGGCGCGGGACGTATTCTCGCGCCGCAACAACAAACAGACCAACAGGGAGGAGCCCGAAAATGGCGGACCAGAAACTGAACGGAAAAGTCTGCATCGTCACCGGAACCGGCAG
>JAZFSB010000320.1:0-7325 GCA_036445935.1 Alphaproteobacteria bacterium
GTCAACGAAGCGGGCCTGCTGCGCGTCGGGCCGGACAGCGCGGGCGCCGATCCGGGGCCCGCGTGCTACGGCAAGGGGGGTGCGCTTCCCACCGTCACCGACGCAGACCTGGTGTGCAATCTGCTGAACCCGGACTATTTCCTGGGCGGTGAAATGGGGCTCGACCGGGACGCCGCACGAGAAGCCGTAGAGGCCCATGCCGCCACCCCGCTCGGCATGGACGTGGAAGCCGCCGCGTCCGGCATCGTTCGGGTGGTCAATGCCCGCATGGCCGATGAAATCCGCGTACAGGCGGCCAAGAAGGGCGTCGATCTCGGCGATTTCACCCTGGTGCCGTTTGGCGGGGCGGGGCCGGTCCATGCCGCCGCCGTGGCGCGTGACCTTGGCATTCCGCGCGTGTTGGTGCCGGCAAGCCCGGGCGCGTTCTCGGCGCTGGGACTGCTCTGCGCCGACGTGCGCCACGATTATATCCGCTCCGACCTCAGGCCGATGGACGGTCTCGACCCGGCCCATGCCGAAGCCGCCTTCCGGGCGCTGGAAGCGCGCGCGGCGGGCGAACTGGCCGACGAAGGGCTCGGCGATGAGGAGGCACAATTCATCCGCGAGATGGATTTGCGCTATGCGGGCCAGGGCTACGAGCTGCGCGTGCCGCTCGACGGCCTTCCCCGGCCACTGGATCATGCCGCGCTGGAGGCGATCGTCGAGCGGTTTCACGATCGCCATCAAGCGGTCCATGGCCATGCCGCGCGCGGCGCCGCGGTCGAAGCCGAAAGCTACCGCCTGCGCGCGGTGGTGCCGGTGCCCCGGATCGCGCTTGATGCCGACGCGGCACATGTCGGCGAAGGCAAGCCGGCGGGGCGGCGGCGCATTGTCACCGCGGCAGGCGAGGTGACGGAGGCCGAGATCTGGCGCCGGGCTGACCTGGCGCCCGGCATGGTGCTGCGGGGACCGGCCATCATCGAGCAGCCCGACGCCACCACGGTTGTGCCGCCCGGCTGGTCGGCGCGGCGCGACGCTGCCGGCAATCTTGATCTTCGCTGGGAGTGCGCGCCATGACGCCGGACGACATCGCCGACAAGACGGCCGACCCGATCACGGTCGAGATCCTGCGCAACCGGATCGGCAGTCTGATGGACGAGATGCACCATCATTTCTTCCGCTCGGGCTATTCCACCATCGTCCGCGAATCGCGCGATTTCTCGTGCGTGATCCTCGACGCCAAGGGGCGCATCCTGGTCGCCCCGCCCATGTTCTTTCACACCACCGCCTATCGCTACCTGGTGGCGCGCAGTCTTGAACTCTACGGCGAGGACGGGCTGCATGATGGCGACGTGATCATCTGCAACCACCCCTATGACGGCAATCTGCCGCACGTGCCCGACATGGCGGTGTTGGCGCCGATCTTCGACGGCGACACGCTGATCGGCTTTGCCGGCTCGATCGCGCACAAGGCCGATATTGGCGGCACCGTGCCGGGCTCGACCTGGGGCCAGGCGCGGGAGATTTTTCAGGAAGGCATCCTGTTCCCGCCGGTCAAGCTTTACCGGGCCGGGGTCTATGACAAGGACGTGGAGCGGCTGATCGCCGCCAACAGCCGCCAGGCGGCGCTGACGCTGGGCGATTTGCGCGGCCAGATCGGCGCCTGCGCCATCGGGAGCGACCGGCTGAAGGCGCTGTCCCGCGACTATGGCGCTGCCCGGCTGTCCGCCCTGCTGGACGCAATGATCGAAGCCGCCGGGCGCGAATTCCGCGCGGCCCTGGCTCGCCTGCCGGATGGCGAGACCGAGGCCGAGGCGGCGCTCGACAGTGACGGCATCGATTTCTCGACCCCGGTGCGCATGCATGTGCGTGTCACGGTGAAGGGCGGCGATGTCACCTTCGATTTCACCGAAAGCGATCCCCAGGCAAGTGGGCCGGTCAATATCCGCCGCGCGCTGGTCGAGGCCTGCTGCTTCCAGGTACTGATTGGCATGATCGATCCCGAGCTCGCTTATAGCGACGCGGCGCGCGACGTGGTGCGGATCGAGCTTGCGCCCCGCACCGTGGTCAATCCCGACCCGCCCGCGCCGTGCAGCTCCTATATGAAGACCTGCATGACGGTGATCGACATGCTGCTCGACGCGTTCGGCCCCTTCGTGCCGGCGCGCGCGGCCGCGTTCAGCGGCGGCAGCGGCGGCGGGCTTACGGTCGACTGGAAGGGGCCCGGCGGCGCCGCACGGGGCAACCAGTACGAAATCTACGGCTCGGCCTATGGCGGTTCGGCGGCCTGCGACGGCGCGTCCGGCACCACGGTGCATCTGTCCAACATCTACGTCACCCCGATCGAAATCGTCGAGACTGAATTTCCCTGCCGGGTGACGAGGTTTGAGCTGATCCCCGGTTCGGGCGGCGACGGAGCGCATCGCGGCGGGCTGGCTTTTCGCCGTGAGTACGAGCTGCTGGAACCGGCCATGGTGATCTTCCGCGGCGACCGGGCGAAATTCGCGCCGCGCGGTGTTGCCGGCGGCAAGCCAGCCCGGACCGGCCGCTTCGTGCTCAATCCCGGGACCGAGCGGGAAAAGGAAATGCCGATCACCTGCCGGGTCGATCTGGAAGCCGGAGAAACCATGCTGATCGAGGCGGCGGGCGGGGGTGGTTATGGCGATCCAGCGGATCGCGACCCCGCGCTGCGCGCCCACGACCGGCGCGAAGGCTACGTCGAAAGCTAGCGATTTTCCGATCTGGTTTTAACCATATCGAGACCCCGCGCGTACGCTGCGGGCACCCGCGAAGGGCTCTTTAAGCCGGTCCGGTAAAAATAATTATATCGGTAACGATGCCGAACGGTAAGACAAATTAACCATAATATAGGCAGAAATAAGACATCCTTAACTATTAATGTAAAATTTTATCCGAATTTTAGATAAAATTTAGATTAAATTCGATGAATTTTTTATTGATATTCAGCCGGTATTTGACGAGATTCTCCTCATAAATAAAAAAACCTCCACCGTTCATTGAACGAAATATGAGGCGGCGTTATGAGAAGGATGATTGGAACTGTCGCGCTATTTTTGACTCTTGTCGGCGCCGGCGCGCCGGCCGAGGCGAATAGCGGCAATACTGTTAGGGCCGCGTCGACCGAGGCCTTGCGCTGTATGGCGCTGAACATTTATTTCGAAGCGCGGGGCGAACCGTTCCTGGGCAAGATCGCGGTTGGACATGTCGTTCTCAACCGGATCGCCCATCGCCGCTACCCGTCCAATGCCTGCGCGGTGATCCAGCAGGGCGGTGAGCGCCGTCGCTACCGTTGCCAATTTTCATGGTGGTGCGACGGGCGTAGCGACCAGCCGCGTAATGTTGCGTCCTGGCGTGAAGCGATTTTCGTCGCCATGCTGATCCATCGCGGGGCCACCAAGGATCCGACGGGCGGCGCGCTTTGGTATCACGCCGATAGCGTCGATCCGACCTGGTCGCGCCAGATGCTGCGTTTTGCCAAGATCGGCCGGCACATCTTTTATGTCCGGTCCAAGGCGCGCGCCAAAATCAAGCTGCCGCGCCGCCTGGCTTCCGGCACCTGAGTTTTTGGTTATCCGCTTTACGCGGGCCCGCGCGTTTACACGTATTTACCGATCGGCCTTCAACATCTCGGCCGCCTTTGCGTAGCCGCCATCCGCGCCATCGACGAAATGCATGTGATCGGCGGTCGTCGCCGAGGGCACGATGCAGGTCATCAAGGCGCTTTCCTGGCGGTGTATCCCATAGCGCGCGACCCCGTCGCGCCGGGCGCGAACAAGTTCCGCTTCCAGCGCGGCCGTGACCGAGGGCGGGCAATCGATGGTCAATTTGAGCCCGTCATCGAATTTGCGGAAATCGGTGTTGCGGGCAAGCTCCTGACGATAGCGGCGCGGATCGAACCGCCCCAGCTTGAGCCCCGTCCGGTCCAGCGCCCAGGCCAGCAAAACATCGCCCAGGATCACGCCCCGTCGGCGCAGCCGCGCGATTCCCGCCGCCGCGTGCGCGCAACATTCGATTTTCTGCCCACGGGGCACGATCGAAAAAGCCGGGCCGTTTTCCGGCAAGGGTTGCCCGGCGCGCTCGGCCCCTTTGTCGATGATGGCGATCACCTGTCTAACCAAGGCGGCGAAGCGGGCTGAGTCCACGCCGTCCGCCGGGATTACCAGCAGGGACACGATCTCGCCATGTTGCGACGCCAGCGGCCGCCAGCGGCAGGACAGGCTGGTCAGATCGGGTCGGGCGCCCGGCGGGGCGGGTTCGATCGTATAGGCGCCTTCTTTCATCTGCCGGTCGGCCCAGGCAACGCCGCCGCCCATGAACATCGCGTAATCGACATCGGGTGAGGGTCGGAAGCGGGCCACCGAGACATCCAGCCCGGCGGCGCGAATATCGCTGATCGGCACCAGGGCGGCGCGCAGCGCGAGCCCGGTTTCCTCCTTCGCCCAGCGGCGCAGCTTGGAGAGCGTTTCGCCGACCAGCGTCCCGGCCGATGGCGGTATGGCGAATTCCGCCCCGTCGCCGCCGAAGACGAACGGAAACGGCGTGCCGTCCATTGCGTTGCGCACCGCCGCGATGACGCTGGCGCCGACCGTATTGACTTCCTTGTAGCGGTTATGTGCGATGGCGCCGGTCGAATCTACGATGTCGGCGACCCCAACCTGCCAATCGCCTGGCAGGGGCCGGTAGCGCGCATCGTTGGCTACCTCCTCGAATTCGGTGAAGGGGGGGATCGACGTGTAAAAATCGTCCTGGGCCGCCGGCTGTTCCATCAGGTTCTATATCCAGGTTCCGCTCAGGGTGAAGAATGCCCCGCCCACGCCCAATTTGAAACGGGCAACGCCGGGCGCCGCCGCGTCGACGCCGCCAAGATCAAGCCAGCCAGTTCCCGCTTTGCGCAGTTCAAGCGCGCCTTGCCACAGCAGAAGATTGTGTGCGTTAAGACGGCGTCCCTCTTCGCTGGTCCAGCCGGCATGATAGGTCGCCGCCGCGCCGTGGCGTAAAAGCACGATACCGGCGATTTCGCGCCCGCCTTGCGTGGCGGCGAGCACCAGCGCCTCTTCGCGCGGGTCCGCGTTCTCGATCAGCGCCCGGATGAGCGCGCCGGAGGGGCCGATGAAGCGGTGCGCCCGGCGGAAATCGTCATAGGCCGCGATCTGACGGTTGATTGCCGGCCCCTCGCGGCATGGGGCGACACTGATGCCGGCGCGCTCGGCGGTGTTGAGCGCGTTGCGCCAGTTGCCGTCGAGACCGGCGCGCAATGCCGATTCTTCCGGCGCGAGATCGAGCCAGACCGAGCTGTAGCCAGTGACCACGCGGCGCAGCCCGGCGGCGTGCATTGCCGCGCGTGCCTCCATACCGTCGGCACGCTCGGGCATCCAAAGCAGAACCTGGCGCCAGCCCGCTTTGTAGCGCGCCCGGATTGCCCCGAGGACGGCGCGCCGCGTGTCGGTGTCCGGCTCACCGATCCAGACCGGCCCCCGGACGATACGGCTCAACCGGCCGATCCCCAGCACCGGGCGGCGAAACGCCTGGACAGCGGCGCAGGGCCCACTATCGGCACTGAATACCAGCCGGTCGACCGCCTGGCCATGATGACGGCGGTGCGCTTCGCCATGTCCCCAGCCTTGCTCCAGCGCGCTAGGTCCGGCCAGGACCAGTAGCGCGCGCCACGCATCACGGTCGTTAACGGGCGCGATCTCGATGGCGGGAGAATTTGACGGGATGGGCATGATACGGATAACTCTACAGGCGATGAACATAGGTTTCAGGAAATCCGTCATCATTCGTGGTGTCGATGTGCCGCGCCGGCGCTTTACCGGCTGGGCGGCGGTGTATTTTCTGCTCTATGTCGGCCTGCCGGTGCTCGGGTTTGGTCTGGCGCTCGACACGGTGCTGTATTTCCTGTTCGCGCACCTTTTCGATGCCTGTTACGCGGTGCTCTGTCTATTTCGCTGAGCAACGTGTGGGGTTCGTGATAGAACGACCCCGATTTCCCCCCGCCTTTTCATTGCCGCAAAAGCCATGACTGACCGCAATCCCGCTCGCCACCCGCCCTCCGATGCCGTTCGCGGCGGTCTGTGGATGCTGGCCGGGGCGTTGAGCTTCACCCTGATGACCGCGCTGATCCGTGAGGTCGCGCAGGAAATCCACCCGTTCGAGGTTGGATTCTTCCGCACCGTCGTCAATTTTCTGTTGATTCTGCCTTTTGCCATTAGGACCGGACGATCCGTCTTCACAACCTCCAACCATCGCCTTTATGCGTTTCGCGGGTTGGTCGGCGTGGTGTTCCTGATGACCTTTTTCACCGGCGCCGCGATGATTCAGGTGTCGGATAGCCAAGCCCTGATCTTTACCTCGCCCTTGTTCACCACCGTGCTTGCGGTGTTGTTCCTCGGCGAACGGCTGCGCATGCACCGGATCAGCGCGCTGGTCATCGGTTTCGCGGGTGCGCTGATCATTCTCAGGCCCGGCTTCACCGCACTCAATATCGGCGCGCTGCTGGTGCTGATGGGGGCGTTGGCGAACGCCACCAGCAATGCGATCGTCAAGCACAGCACGCGGACCGACCACCCCGACAAGGTGGTGTTCTTCCTGATGCTCTACGTGACGCCGGTGATGGCGATACCGGCGGCTTTTGTCTGGACCACGCCGGATTTGCGCCAACTGGTCCTGATGATCGGTGTCGGCATATTCGCGACGCTCAACCAGCGCTTCCTGTCACGCGCCTTCGCCAGCGCCGATGCGACGGCCGTGCTGTCGTTCGATTTCGCCAGGCTTCCCTTTGCCGCCCTGGTCGGCTGGATCGTGTTCTCGGAGCTGCCCGATATCTGGACCTGGATTGGCGGCGCCGTGATCTTCAGCGCGTCGATCTATATCGCCTTTCGCGAATCAAGGTTGCGGAAAACCGGATAGGTCATTATCCGCTTACCTTAAATTGCTCAGAAAGAGTGTCTCATGCCGACCCTGGTTATCCAGAACGATCACATTATCCGCGCCCTGCAGGTCATTCTCGATCCCAACTGCCCCGCGGAACGCCTTGCGGCCTTCGCTGACTATTATTCGATCGACATGCCTGAATGTCCCGGGTGGTGTGAGGAAATCCGCGCGCGTTACCCGGCGGTCGCGCCATCCAATGTGATCCTGGCGGATGACCAGCAGGAATTTCTCGACGCCTTGCCGCAAGCCGACGCGGTGGTGGTCGAGGAGCTTGAGGTGCGCGACGCGCATCTTGAGACAGCGCCCAACCTGAAAATCGTGCAGAATTTCCGCACCGACATGCGCAATGTCGATGTCGAGGCCTGCGAACGCCGCGGAATTCCTGTGCTGCC
>JAZFSB010000321.1:0-3030 GCA_036445935.1 Alphaproteobacteria bacterium
TCGGGGATTTCGGCTTCGCTCAGATGGCGTGCGTTGGTCGCTTCCAGCACTTTGACACGGGCATCGTTGCGCAGGCCCCAATCCAGTTGGCCGCGCCCGACATCGACGGCATAGACGCGGGCGGCACCGGCCCGCAGCAGCACATCGGTGAAGCCGCCGGTCGAGGCGCCGATATCGAGACAGACGAGCCCGGTGGGATCAAGCGTGAAATGATCAAGCGCATGGGCCAGCTTGAGCCCACCGCGCGATACATAGGGGTGGTCCCGCCCACGAACCTCGAGCGGCGCGTCCTCAGCCAACGCATGGCCCGGCTTATCAAGCCGCATCTCACCGGAATAGACATTGCCCGCCAGCACCAGCGCCTGGGCGCGGGTCCGGCTTTCAGCAAGCCCGCGTTCGACCAGCAGCACATCAATACGACGCTTGGTAGCCATCGACCCGGTCCCGTCAGGCGGGCATGGCCCGGCGGCGGGCGGTCACGCCCGGGCCGGGGCCTCGGTGATTTCCTCGCCCAGCGCGGTGAGCGCAGTCTCGACGATATTCGCCGCGGCCAGCCCCGCGATCTCCATCTGCCGGGTCTGGGAATCATGATCGATGAAGAAATCAGGCAGATACATCGGGCGGAACTTGAGTCCGTTATCAATCAGCCCCTGATGGACCAGCGAATGCATCACCTGGGCGGAAAACCCGCCAATCGAGCCTTCCTCTATCGTGATCAGCACCTCATGATCGCGCGCCAGTCGGCGCACCAGCTCACCGTCCAGCGGCTTGGCGAAACGGGCATCGGCGACCGTGGTCGACAGGCCGCGCGCGCCCAACTCATCGGCTGCCTTGAAACATTCCTGCAAACGGGTGCCATAGGACAGCAGCGCCACCTTGGTGCCTTCACGCACCACCCGGCCCTTGCCGATTTCCAGCACCGAGCCGTGCTCCGGCATCTCGACACCGTAGCCGTTGCCGCGCGGATAGCGGAGCGCGGAAGGACGATCTTCGATCGCCGCCGCTGTCGCGACCATATGGACCAGCTCGGCCTCGTCGGCGGGCGCCATCAGCACAATCCCCGGCAAGCAGCCGAGATAGGCGATGTCGTAGGAACCCTGATGCGTCACCCCGTCGGCGCCGACCATGCCGGCGCGATCCAACACCAGGCGTACTGGCAGTCTCTGGATCGCCACGTCATGCACCACCGAATCATAGCCGCGCTGCAGGAAAGTGGAATAGATGGCGACAAATGGCTTGAAGCCGTCGGCCGCAAGCCCGGCGCTGAACGTTATGGCGTGTTGCTCGGCGATGCCGACATCAAAACAGCGGTCGGGAAACGCCTTCCCGAACACGTCAAGTCCGGTGCCCGACGGCATCGCGGCGGTAACGGCGACGATCTTGTCGTCCTTTTCCGCCTGTTCGATCAACGCGCCCGCGAATACCTTGGTGAAAGCAGGCGGGCCCGGCGGAGACTTGGCACGCGCCCCGGTCACCACATCGAACGGGCCGACGCCATGATATTTATCCTCAGCCTCTTCCGCCGGTGGATAGCCGCCACCCTTCTTGGTCACGACATGGATCAGTACGGGACCTGGCTCGTCCGAATCGCGGATATTTCGCAGCACCGGCAACAGGTGGTCGAGATTGTGGCCGTCGATCGGGCCGACATAATAAAAGCCCAGCTCTTCGAACAACGTGCCGCCGGTCACCATGCCACGGGCATATTCCTCGGCCCGCGTGGCGGCCGTTGCCAGCGGCTTGGGGAACCGTTTGGCCAGATCGCGCATAAGATGGCGCAGCGAACGGTACGGGCGCGATGAGATCAGCCGCGAGAGATAGGCGCTCATCGCGCCAACCGGCGGCGCGATCGACATGTCGTTATCGTTAAGAATGACGATCAGCTTGGAATCCATCGACCCCGCGTTGTTCATCGCCTCATAGGCCATGCCGGCGCTAAGCGATCCGTCGCCGATCACGGCGATGCAATGATGGTCCCTGCCGGACAGATCACGCGCCACAGCGAAGCCGAGCGCGGCCGAGATCGAGGTCGCGGCGTGGGCCGCGCCAAATGGATCATATTCACTTTCCGACCGGTTGGTGAAACCCGACAGCCCGCCACCCTGACGCAGGGTGCGAATACGGTCGCGCCGTCCGGTTAGAATTTTGTGCGGATAGGCCTGGTGGCCAACATCCCAGACGATGCGGTCAGTCGGTGTGTCGAAAACGTGATGGAGGGCGACAGTCAGTTCGACCACCCCCAGCCCCGCGCCGAGATGCCCGCCGGTCTGGGAAACCGCATCGATGGTCTCGGCGCGCAATTCGTCGGCGATCTGGCGCAGATTTTTGGTATCCAGATTACGTAGGTCGTCCGGCGTTCGGATGGTATCCAGCAACGGCGTTTCGGGTTTGCTAGTCAACTCTACCTCCTCAGGTCCGCCGTTCGATGACGAATTTGGCCATGGCGCGAAGATGTTCCGCCTTCTCGCCGAATATTTCCAGATGCCCGATCGCCTGATCCGACAGCAAGCGCGCTCGTTCCTGCGCCTTTTCCACGCCGAGCAGCGACACGAAAGTGACCTTGCCCGCCGCCTCATCCTTCTGCGTCGCCTTGCCGATATCCTCGGCCGAGCCCAGCACGTCGAGCAGGTCGTCGGCGATCTGGAAGGCAAGCCCGACATCGTGGGCATAATGTTGCAGGGCCTGACGGCGTTCATCGCCAGCCTGGCCGAGGATGGCGCCAGCTTCGCAGGAAAACCCGATCAGCGCGCCGGTCTTCAGGCGCTGCATGCGGGCGATGGTCGCCACGTCG
Source organism: Alphaproteobacteria bacterium (assembly GCA_036445935.1). Taxonomy (GTDB): domain Bacteria; phylum Pseudomonadota; class Alphaproteobacteria; order MPNO01; family UBA2964; genus JAZFSB01. The sequence continues at coordinate 2,792 of JAZFSB010000321.1, forward strand.
GGAAAGTCATCGCCGGCCAGCAGATCGATCATCTGGCCGCCCGCCATGCCGCGCCCACCGGCGGCAATAGCCAGCGCCTGGACCAGATCGCTGCGCACGTTGCCGGACGGGTGGGTGGCGGGATGGGCCAGCACCTCGAAAGCCAGCGACTGAAGCGCGTCGCCGGCCAGCACCGCGGTCGCCTCGTCGAATTCCTTGTGGCAGGTCGGTTGGCCGCGCCGCAGATCATCGTCGTCCAT
>JAZFSB010000322.1:0-5878 GCA_036445935.1 Alphaproteobacteria bacterium
TGCAAATGCGGTAAAGGGGCAGGTCCCGGAGTAAGGGTCTGATTTCAGGTGTTGGTCGAAGGCTACGCAGATTTTGAAATCGTGCCCGCCGTTTTGGTTTTTCTAGGCCCAAAGCCGTGCAAGCCCGTCATAGGCGATCAGTTTCACGGCCAGGGCGATCAGCACGATGCGAAAGGCAAGCAGGAAATAGCGCTCGTCCAGATTGCTCAGCGCGGCGCGGCCCACCCTGGTGCCGAGCATTGCCGCCGGGATCATACACAGCATCGTCGGCCCGTATTCCGCGAAGCTGAAACCGATCAGCGTGAAACCGGCGATCTTCAGAAGATTTCCGATGAGCCCAAAGAAACCGAGCGTTCCGACGACCTGCTCCTTCGTAAAGTCGTTCCTGATAACAAGCACGCCGAGGATCGGCGCGATGACTCCCACGATCATGTTGAGAATGCCGGTAACGAAACCAACCGGCACGAAGACCCACAAGGGAAGCTCCTTGCCGCGCAACATTTCAAGCTGGCGCGTGGCAAGCGAAATCAAAACGAAGCATCCGATCAGGATTTGGATGATCTCCGTCGGCAAACCCTGAAAGAGCAAAAGGCCGGCCGCTACACCAAACGGCATCAGTACGGCGAAGCGCCAAATGATCGGCCAGGCCATATGGCGCCACAGCAGCCAAACCCGAAGCGTGTTCGAGGCGAGTTGCACGGCGCCGTGCACCGGGATTGCCGCGGCCGGCGACATGAATTGCAGCATAATCGCGATCAGCGCCGTGCCGCCTCCGGCACCAACGACCGCGGTCAGTGCCGATGTGCAAAAGGCGATGGCGGAAAGAAGTGCGATTTCGATTGGACTCATGAGCGACTGAAATAGCCAACTCCGCCGACTAATTCCAGATCGCTGTTAGGGGAACGTGTCTTCGGCTATACCACGGCCATGCAGGAATATGACCTCATCATCATCGGCGCCGGGGCGGCCGGGCTCATGTGCGCGGTGGAGGCAAACCGGCGCGGCCGCCGGGTGCTTCTGCTCGAGCGCGCGGCCAAGGTGGGGCAGAAAATCCGCATTTCCGGCGGGGGGCGCGCCAACTTCACCAACCTGCATGTCCAGCCCGCCAACTACTTGTCGGACAATCCGCGCTTTTGCGTCTCGGCCCTGAAACGCTACACCTGCCACGACTTTATCGCGCAGGTGGAAAGCCACGGCATCGCCTATCACGAACGCGACCACGGCCAGCTCTTCTGCGACGGATCGGCCCAGCAGATCATCGATATGCTGGTCGAGGAGGCGGAGGGCGTCGATATCATGACCGCGATCAGCGTGACGCGGCTTTCCAGACAGGAAGATCTCTTCACCGTTGAAACCGATGGCGGAGGTTTTACGGCGGCATCGCTGGTCATCGCCACCGGTGGGCCATCGATCCCAAAGATGGGATCGAGCCGCTTCGGCTACGACATCGCCCGGCAGTTCGGCCTCAGGGTCATCGAGCCGCGCCCCGGGCTGGTGCCGCTGACCTTCGACAGCGCCACCCTGGCCAGGCTCGATGGGCTGGCGGGGGTATCGCTGGAGGCGACGGTTACGCTGGGCAAGCAACGCTTCACCGAAGCCCTGCTGTTCACCCACCGGGGTCTCAGCGGGCCGGTGATTTTGCAGATTTCGTCCTACTGGCGGGACGGCGAGGCGGTCACCATCGATCTGCTTCCCGGCACCGATGCGTTCGCCAGGCTGAAAGAGCTCAAGGACAGCGATCCGAAAAAGGAAGTGCGCACCGTGCTGTCACAGATCATGCCTCGGCGCCTGGCGCTGAAACTGGTCGACTGGGCGGATGCCGACGGGCGCCTGGCGGAGGTGCCCGACAAGACGCTGCGCCGCCTGGCGGAACAGATTGACCGGTGGCGCATCACGCCGAATGGCTCGGAAGGGATGCGCACGGCGGAGGTTACCGTCGGCGGTGTCGATACCCGGGACCTGTCATCGAAGACCATGGAGGCCAGATCGGTTCCCGGCCTCTATTTCATCGGTGAGGCGGTCGACGTCACCGGGCACCTGGGCGGCTTCAATTTCCAATGGGCCTGGGCGTCCGGCCACGCCTGTGGCGAGGTGGTATGAGAGAGGGCCGGTGCGATTCCGCGCTAGCGGAATAACATCACGCCGCCTTGGCGAAGGTGGCCTGAACCTCTTTCTCGAAGGCGAGCAGTTTCTGGACGCTGGCGCGGTCCTGCATGCGCTCGAAATGCGCCCAGCAGTTCGGATAGTCGGACAGGTTGAAATCGAACTGCGTGGCGCGGCGGCAGCACCAGAAGAAATGCGCGTCCGGCGCCGTGAAATGGTCGAAGAAAAGCTCGCGCCCCGCCAGCATGTCGTTGGCGAGGCCAAAGGTTTCGACCAGATGTCCCGCCGCCAGCCGGCGCACGCTGTCCGAGGCGTCGGGCAGGTCGCAGACCTTGGGCGGAGAATTGATCCGGCTGAGATAGGGGTGAATGCCCGAAGAACACCAGGACATGAGCGAGATCGCCTTCAGCTCCTGCCAGGGATCGGCGGGCAGCAGGTTCGCCTGCGGGAAATTGCGCGCGATCCAGATCTGGATCGCGGTGCTCTCGGTAAGCGCCTCGCCGTCTACCACTAGCAGCGGCACCTTGTGCTTGGGGTTGATCTTCAGATAGTCCGCCGCCTTGTTCTGCCCCTTGCGGAAATTAAGCGGCCGCGCCTCGAATTCGGCCTTGGCTTCGGTGAGCGTGATATAGGGCGCGAGCGCGCAGGTAACCGGCGCGTAATACAGAACGATTTCCATCGGGGGCTCCTGAGATTGTGCGGCCCGGACTATAGGATGGCGGAGTTGGTGCGGCTAGGGCGCCTCTCTTGGGTCTTTCCGCTTCGCGCGGAAACGCACCGGCCCGCTCCCCCTCCCGGCCACCCATAGGATAATCCCGCCATAGGATTCTGCGGGTGGCCGGGAGGGGGAGCGGGCCGGATCCGTCTTACACCGGAAAGAATCTAGACCCGGGTGATGGACTTGATCTTGGCGCGGCGCTGGCCGGAACGCAGGGCGATCTCCTTGTCCTGCTCCTCGATGGCGGTGCGGGCGAGGTCCACGAAGGAATCGCCGAAGGACTGGTCGAGCAGCTTGTTCGAGACCCGGCGGTTCGAGGTCACCGTGCCGTCTTCGTAATTTACGTTGAACGCGGCGAATGCCATGCCCTTGCCCTTGGGCTTCTTGCGAGCCATGGCTCAGTCTCCATCCGAATGAGAATTGTGGGCCGTTATGTAGGCGATATCGCCGGAAATGCAAAGGCCCCAGAGCCCCGGTGGGTTGCGCGCCCGTGTATCTTGTGCCGACGATCCCCCCGGGCAGGCCTAAAAGGAGACGCGCGATGCCGCTTTATTTGACCGAGGACGATGTTGGCCGGCTGGTCGGGGTCGAAGACGCCATTGAGGCGTTGGAAGACTGTTTCCCTTACTGGGAACACGATGGCGCCTGCAACATGCCGCGCCAGCGCTTGGCGCTGCCCGAGCGCGCGGTTAACATCATGGCGGCCTCGGTTCCGCAGCTCGGCGTGTTCGGCACCAAGGTCTATTTCCGTGGCTGCTTTCACGTGACGCTTTACGATATCGAGGCGCGCCGCATGCTGGCGCTGATCGAGGCCAATCTTCTGGGCGCGCTGCGCACAGGCGCCGCCAGCGGGGTCGCGACCCGGGCGCTGGCGCGCGCCGAGGCGAGCACGTTGGGGATGATCGGCACCGGCAAGCAGGCCCGCACCCAGCTTCTTGCCATCGCCGCGGTGCGCACGCTAACTGACATCCGGGTGTTCGGGCGCGACGCCGGCCGCCGCGCCGCCTTCGCCGATGAAATGGCGGCGGAAACGGGCCTATCGGTAACCCCTTGCGAAAGTGCTGAAGCCTGTGTCGCCGGCGCCGACATCGTCGTGGCCGCGACCAATGCGGCCGAGCCGGTGGTTCTGGGCGACTGGCTGGCGCCGGGCGCTCATGTGAACGCGGTCGGCGCCAATGCCTATGCGCGGCGCGAACTTGATGAACAAGCCGTGCGCCGGGCCGCCCTGGTCGTGGTCGATGATCGCGATCAGGCCACCATCGAGGCGCGCGAGCTGATCGACCTGGCCGACGCCGGCGCGCTCGACTGGGCGGACGTGGCCGAGCTTGGGCCCTTGCTGCGCGGCGATGTCGCCGGACGCGCGGGCGATGGTGACATTACGCTCTACAAATCGCTCGGCGTTGCCTTCGAGGACGTGGTGTTCGCCAAGACGATCCACGATCGGGCGCTCGCCGCTGGTGCGGGGCAGCCCTTCGCCGAATAGACGGCCCCTTGCTTGCGCCAAGTGGTTCGATAGGATTGCCCAGACCAACAAGACAGCACACAAGGAGACGACGATGAGCGACGACGTGACCAAACCTGGCCCGGACGGGGCGGTTGGCGACAATATCCGCCAGGCCATCCCTTATGACGATCTGCGCGGCTGGTTGATCGAGGCCGAGCGGCTGGGCGAGCTGGAAATCGTTACCGGGGCGAACTGGGAAGAAGAAATCGGCATGGCGGCCGAGGTGGTCAGCCATGACGACAATGCGCCGGCGCTGCTGTTCGACGAGGTTCCCGGTATCAAAAAGGGCTTCCGCGTGCTGTCCAACCTGTTCGCGGGCAAGCGCAAGAACATGACGCTGGGATTCCCGCCCGAGCTCGACAAGGTGGCGTTGAGTGATGCATTCGCCGACGCCTATGCCGACAACACGCTGATCCCGCCAGTCTATGTCGATGACGGTCCGGTGTTCGAAAACCGGCTGACCGGCGACGATGTCGATCTGAATATTTTTCCGACCCCGATCTGGCACGAACTCGACGGTGGGCGCTATATCGGCACCGGGTGTTACAACGTTACCCAGGACCCCGACGGCGGCTGGTACAATCTCGGCGCCTATCGCATCAAGTTGCATGACGATCGTCACGTCACCTTCAATACAGCGCCCGGCAAGCACGGCCGCATGCATCATGAAAAATATATCGAGCGCGGTGAAAAAATGCCGACCATCCTGGTGGTCGGTGGCGATCCGATCACCTTTTTCATGGGCGGCACCGAGATCGCCGACGGGGTGTCGGAATTCGATGTCGCCGGCGGGTTGCGCGGCAAGCCGATCGAGCTGATACGCGGGCCGCTGACCGGACTGCCGTTTCCAGCCAATGCCGAGATCGTGCTCGAAGGGTTCGTCGATCCCGAAATCAAGGTGCCGGAAGGGCCGTTCGGCGACTGGACGGGCACCTATACGGAAAGTGGTCGGGTGCGGCCGCTGTGCGAGATCAAGGCGATCTATCATCGTAACGATCCGATCATTCTGGGCTTCGCGCCGCAGAGCCTGCCCGATGAATATTCGCGTTATCGCGCCATCACGCGGTCGGCCCTGGTGCGCAAGAACATCCAGGACGCAGGCGTGCCCGACATCAAGGCGGTGTGGTGCCATGAATGCGGTGGCTCACGCATGTTGATCGCGGTCGCCATTACCCAGCGCTATCCCGGCCATGCCACCCAGGCCGGCCAGATCGCGTGCCAATGCCATAGCGGGGCATATGGCGGCAAGTGGGTCATCGTGGTCGATGAAGATATCGACGTGACCGATCTGCAAGAGCTGATCTGGGCGGCGCTGACCCGGGCCGATCCCAAGACGGACATGGACTTCGTCAGTGTCGCCTGGGATTCTCCGGCCGATCCGCTTATTCCGCCTGAAGAGCGGGCCAAGGGGAATATTACAAACTCACGCCTCATCATTGATGCCTGCCGGCCGTTTCACTGGCGCGACAAGTTCTCGCCGCTGACAAAGGCGAGTCCCGAGATGGCGCGGCGCGCGCGCGACAAGTTCGGCTATCTGTTGCGGCGTTAAATGT
>JAZFSB010000323.1:0-4044 GCA_036445935.1 Alphaproteobacteria bacterium
CGCTCGAGCTGTTGGCATCGCCCGAGGACAGCCCGGCGCTGGCCCGGCTCGCCAATGACGGCATGGCGGAACTGTGCCGGGCCTATCCCGACCGGTTCCCGGCTTTTACCGCCTCGCTGCCGATGAACAACCCCGACGCGGCGCTGGCCGAGGCCGAACGCGCCATTAATGAGCTTGACGCGCGCGGCGTGCAGGTCTTCACCAATGTTCGGGGCAAACCGCTGAGCGCGCCTGAATTCGACCCGCTGTTCGGCTGTCTGGCCGGTCACGATCTGCCGGTCTGGGTCCATCCGATGCGCGGTCCGAACCATCCCGATTACGTTACCGAAGACGCGTCGGAACACGAGATCTGGTTCACCTTCGGCTGGCCCTATGAAACCAGCGCCTGCATGACGCGGCTGGTCTATTCCGGCCTGTTTGACCGCTATCCGGGCATCAAGATCATCACCCACCACATGGGTGGCATGATTCCGTTTTTCGCCAACAAGATCATGCTGGGCTTCGAGCAGATTTTCGCCAACGACCCCGACCACAACCCGCTCGCCGCGCGCGCCGGGCTGAAACGCGAACCGATCGAATATTTTCGCATGCTCTACGGCGATACCGCGCTTAACGGGTCCGCTCCGGCGACGGCCTGCGGCCACGCCTTTTTCGGCAGTGGGGCCAGCCTGTTCGCATCCGATGCGCCGTTCGACGCGAATGGTGGCCGCGATCTTATTTCCGGCACCATTGACGCGGTCGACTCTCTGGTTGTTTCGGACCATGATCGCGCTCGAATTTTCGCCGGGAACACCCAGGCATTACTTGGATTGACATGAGCCGCCCGGACCGGGCTCGGCTCGATAGAGGGAGCATTACTCAATGGCAGACGGAACAACCCGTGGCGGCGCGATGACGGAAACGGTCGCCGACGCCTATCTTGCGGCGCTCAAGGCGCACGGCATCAAATATGTTTTCGCCAATCCCGGCACCGATTTCGCGCCAATCATTGAAGGGCTGGTGCGCGCCAATGATACCGGACTGGACATTCCGCGCTTCGTCACCGTGCCGCACGAAAACGTCGCCATGGCGATGGCGCAGGGCTACTACAAGGTCGCCGGCGAGATGGCCGCCGTGATGGTCCATGTGACGGTCGGCACAGCGAACGCGCTGTGCGGGCTGATGAACGCGGCGCGGGACAATGTACCGCTGCTGCTGGGCGCTGGGCGGACGCCGCTGACCGAAAGCGGCGATGCGGGATCGCGCAATGTCCACATCCATTGGGGCCAGGAAGCATTCGATCAGGGTGGCTCGGTGCGCGAATACGTCAAGTGGGATTACGAACTGCGGGGCGGCCAGCCGGTCGAGGCAGTGGTAGGGCGGGCGCTTGATATCGCCATGACCGAACCGCGCGGGCCGGTCTATCTTACCCTGCCCCGCGAAGTGCTCGGCGGCGCGTCCGGACCGGGCAAACCGTCGACGCGCGCGCCCGGCGCGATGCCGTCCGCGCCATCGCGTGACGCGATCGACCGCGCGGCGGATGCCATCGCCAAGGCGTCGTTCCCGCTGATCGTGTCCGGCGGCACTTTCCATTCGGCGGAATCGTTCGCCGCCCTGGCGGCGCTTGCCGACGAACATGCGATCGGGGTCAGCGATCTTTCCGGCGGCAGTCTGCCGTCAAGCCACGCCATGAATCTGGGCGGCATGCCGCGCGACATTCTGGCCGATGCCGATGTCATTGTCGTGCTCGACGCCGCGGTCCCCTGGATTCCGCGTTTCGCCGAACCCAAACCCGAGGCGACGATCATTCAGATCGCCGTCGACCCGACCTATCGGTCCATGCCGATCCGGGGCTTTCGGTGTGATATCTCGATCAGCGGCGACCCGGCGCTCGCCATTCCGCTGCTGGGCGAGGCGCTGGCCGGCAAGGGGCGGGGCAATCAGGCGGCCACTGATGCCAGGCGCAAGCGGATCGGGGAACGCCGGGCGGCGTTGGAAGACGACCGCGCCAGGCTGGTCGAGGAAGCGCGCGGCATGAGCCCGATCCATCCGGCCTGGACCGCGCATTGTCTCAACGAGATCAAGGATGACGACGCGATCATCGTGAACGAACTCGGCCTGCCGATCGAGTATGTCGCGCTCGACAAGCCCAACAGCTTCCTGTCCGGCGGTGGCGCCGGCGGGCTGGGGCGCGGGCTGGGCGAGGCGCTTGGCGCCAAGCTGGCAGCCCCCGAGCGCCAGGTGATCGCGGCGGTTGGCGATGGCTCCTACATGTTCTGTGTGCCGACGGCGGCGCATTTCGTTGGCCGCGCCGAGGGGCTGCCGACGCTGACCCTGGTGTCGAACAACGCCGAATGGTACGCGGTGCGCCGCGCGACCACCTCGATGTATCCCGAAGGGCGGGCATCGAAGTCCAACACGCTGCCGCTGGTCGAACTCGCGCCGTCGCCCAGTTTCGAAAAGACCATCGAGGCCTGCGACGGGCACGGCGAAAAGGTCGAGGACCCGGCGGAGTTGCCCGCGGCGCTAGAACGTTCGTTCAAGGCAATCGACGATGGCAAGCAGGCATTGCTCAATATCGTTACCCGAGCCGGCGCGCGCGGATAAAGACAGGCAAGTCGATTTGGGGTTGCCGCCCACGCGGTGATGACGGTAGCCTTGAAACATTATAAAGCCTCGTCAATAGGGGCACTGGATAATCACTTTGTGATCAGGGAGGATTCGTCATGAAGACCATGAATCTAGTTATAGCCGGCCTGGTGGGCGCCGCAGCGATTTCAATGTCGCCCGTCTCGCAGGCCGCCTTTCCGGAAAAAGCCATCAACTTCATCGTGCCGTTTGGCGCGGGCGGCAGCTACGACACGCTGGCCCGCAAGCTGGCCGAACGTTGGGAAAAGGAACTTAAGGTTCCAGTTGTCGTGAAATCCCAGCCGGGTTCCGGCGGACGCCGCGGCGGCATTTCGATCTACAAGTCCAGGCCCGACGGCTATACCAACGGCTGGACCCATTTCGTGCCCTTCCTGTCCGATACCTATCTGCGTGGCAAGAAGGCGCCAATCGACAACAACAAGGTCGAGATCATTTACCAGCTCTCGGTTGGCACTAACTATTTGTTCGTGAACAAGAAATCGAGCATCAAGTCGGTCACTGATCTGAAGGCGCTGGGTCGGACGATCAAGTTCTCCGGCACCGGCATCGGCGCCATCACCTGGGTTCAGGCCAACGCGGTCGCCGCTACGGTCGATTTCCCGCTCGCCTTCGTGCTCGGCTACAAGAAGCTGGGTGACGCGGCGCTGGCCGTCGCCAAGGGCGACGCCGAGGTCGGGATTGGCTCGGCGGCCCATTTCCGCGCCGTCAAAAACGATCTGCGCCCGATCATCTTCCTCGGGCCGAAGCGCGACAGGTTCTATCCGAACGTCCCCAGCGCCGGCGAGCTCGGCTATCATCAGCTTACCAACCTGGGATCGCCGCGCGTCGTTACCGCGCCGCCAGGCACGCCGCAGGCCAAGATCAAGGTCCTCCGCGCCGCCGCCATTCGCGCCGTCAATGACAAGGCGTTCGTGAAATGGGCGACCGATTACGGCTTCAACATGCGTCCCGCCGGCCCGAAGGGCACCTGGAAGGGGCTGGAAGGCATGAAGACGGTGTTCAAGAACCTCAAACCGTTGGTCGACAAGGCCACCCGCAAGAGTAAGTAGTGAGTTAAGGCCCCGCGCCCAGGCGCGGGGCCATTTCACCGGAGTTCCCCCATGTTCGAGGCCATGGCGCTTGCCGGCGGACGGTTGGCCGATCCGATGGCGATTGCGATGTTGCTGCTCGGCACCGTCATCGGGATTACTTTCGGCGCGCTGCCGGGACTCGGCAGCATCGTCGCTCTGTCGGTGGTTCTGCCGTTCACCTTCGGCATGGATCCGATGCTGGCCATGTTCCTCTATGCCGGCATCATGAGCAGCGTGACCTTCGGCGGGTCGGTGCCGGCGATTCTACTCAACACACCCGGCACGCCGCCAAACGCGGCGACCTGTTTCGACGGCTATCCGATGGCCCAGCGGGGCGAAGGCGCGC
>JAZFSB010000324.1:0-3936 GCA_036445935.1 Alphaproteobacteria bacterium
AGAACCAGTTGCACGCCGCAGTGGTCGAACTGATCGCCCATGACGACGCCGAGATAAAATATTCCACCGTGCAGAACTGGTATCCAGGCGACGAGGACGGCAAGGGCGGGATCTACAATTTCGTCACCAAGCGGGGCCTCTGCCGGGGCCGCAATTCCAAGATTTCCTGGACCCAGGTCGAAACCGGCTCGGCCATCACCTGGAAATATCCGAGCTGTATCCTCGAGGGCGACAATTCGGTGGGCGAGTTCTATTCGGTGGCGCTGACCAACAATTTCCAGCAGGCCGATACCGGCACCAAGATGATCCATATCGGCCGCAACACGTCGAGCACCATCATCTCCAAGGGCATTTCCGCCGGGCATGGCCAGAACACCTATCGCGGGCTGGTCAAGATTTTGGGCGGGGCGGAGGGTGCGCGCAACTACACCCAGTGCGACTCGCTACTGATTGGCGACAAATGCGGCGCCCATACGGTGCCGTATGTCGAGGTCGCCGAGCCCACGGCCCAGGTCGAGCACGAAGCCAGCGCGTCCAAGATCAGCGACGATCAGCTTTTCTATTGCATGCAGCGCGGGCTGTCGGCGGAAGACGCGGTATCGCTGATCGTCAACGGCTACTGCAAGGAAGTGCTTAAGGAACTGCCGATGGAATTTGCCGTTGAGGCGCAGAAGCTGCTCGCCGTCAGTCTGGAAGGCAGTGTCGGTTGATCCCGCCCGCAACAGAGAATCAAGGAACATGCTGAGTATCCGTAATTTACACGCCGCCATCGATGGCAAGGAAATCCTGCGCGGCGTCGATCTTGAGATCGGCGATGGCGAGGTGCACGCCATCATGGGGCCGAACGGGTCGGGCAAGAGCACGCTGTCCTACGTGTTGTCGGGCCGCGACGGCTACGACGTGACCGACGGTGAGGTTCTCTACCGGGGTAAGAACCTGCTGGACCTTCCGGTCGAGGAGCGCGCGGCGGCGGGCATCTTCCTCGCCTTTCAGTATCCGTTGGAAATTCCCGGCGTTTCGACCATGAGCTTCCTGCGCACAGCGCTTAATGCACAGCGCCGCGCGCGCACCGAGGATGAGATTTCGGCGGTGGATTTCCTCAAGCTTGTGCGGGCCAAGGCGGACGATCTCGGCATGGACCGCGAGCTGCTGCAACGCGCCGTAAATGTCGGGTTTTCCGGCGGCGAGAAAAAGCGCAACGAGGTGCTGCAGATGGCGCTGCTGGAACCGCGCCTGGCGATCCTCGACGAAACCGATTCCGGGCTCGACATCGACGCGCTAAAGGCGGTGGCCGACGGGGTCAATGGGCTGCGTGGGCCCGAGCGCTCCTTCCTGGTGATCACCCATTACCAGCGGCTGCTGAGCTATATCGTGCCCGACCGGGTGCATGTGCTGGCCGAAGGGCGCATCGCCGCCAGCGGGGGCAAGGAGTTGGCGCTTGAGCTCGAGGAAAAGGGCTACGCGATGCTGGACTTCAAGGATGTAGTGGACGCGGCATGACATGACGGTGGAATTGCAATCTTTGACCGATCCGGCGGCGGCGCGCTATCGCGTACGCTTCGATGCCGCGCGGGCGGGCCTGCCGGGCGCGGATCAGGGCTGGGTCGTGGACTTGCGCGACCGCTCGGCGGCCATGCTCAGCGCCAACGGGTTTCCGACGCGCCGCGTCGAGGCCTGGAAATACACCGATCTACGTCCCATCATGCGCACGAATTTCGCCGCTCCAACCGCGATTAATGCCCCCGACGCCGGGACCATCGCGCCATATCTGCCAGATGCCGGCCCGGTGGCGGTGTTCGTGGATGGCGGGTTTTGCGCTGGCCTGTCACGGCTTGACGGGGAGCAGCGCCTGGTCCCGCTGGCCAGTGCACTGGACAACGGTGACGCGGTGGCCGAACGGCTGCTCACCGCGAGTGCGGCTATCGAGCGGCCCGGGCTTGGCGCGCTCAACACGGCGCTGATGCGGGACGGCATGCTGATCGACATCGCCGACGACGTCGAACTCGATCAGCCGGTTCGGCTGCTGTTCCTGACCACCGATGGCTGGGCGGGGGACGCGCATCCGCGCATGCTGATTTCGGTTGGCGCCAATGCGCGGGCGACCATAGCGATCGACCATATCGCGCTGGGATCGGCGACCGGTCTGGTGGACAGCGTCACCGATATCGAACTTGGGCCCGGCGCGCATCTAAAGCTGATCAAACAGCAGCATGAAGCGATGGGCGTCTTCCATATCGCCCAGACCCATGTCCGGCTTGGCCGTGATGCGGTGTTGGACAGTTTCGCGCTTGCCGTGGGCGGGCGCGTCGCGCGCAACGAAATCCGCGTGCGGCTGGAGGGCGAGGGAGCCGAGTGCACCCTTAACGGCCTGACGCTGGGGCGCGGGCGCCAGCATATCGACAACACTACCGATGTGGATCATGCCATAGCTAACGGGCGCAGCGCACAGCTCTACAAGAATATTGTCGATGACCGGGCGCGCTCGGTGTTCCTGGGCCGGGTCCATGTCGCGCCGGATGCGCAAAAGACCGATGCCAAGCAGATGAACCGAAACCTGCTGCTGTCGTCCGGCGCGCGGGCCGAGACCAAGCCCGAACTGATCATCCATGCCGACGATGTGAAGTGCGGACACGGGGCGACGGTCGGTGATCTTGATGCTGAGGCACTGTTCTATTTGCGGAGCCGGGGGATCGGGGTTGAGACCGCCCGCGCCATGCTGATCGAGGGCTTTGCCAGTGAAATGATGGATCTCATCGCCGATGAAGCCCTGCGCGCAAATCTAGCCGCCCAGCTCGGGGACTGGCTGGCCGGAATTGGCGGCGAAAGGAAAGCGGCATGAACGCCCCCGATAACAGCTTTGCCGAGACTACGGCGAACGGATTCGACCTGGACCAGGTGCGGCGCGATTTCCCCATTCTGGCCGAGACCGTCTATGACAAAAAGCTGGTCTATTTCGACAATGCCGCCAGCGCCCAGAAGCCGCGGGCTGTGATCGACGCCATTAGCCATACCTACGAACACGAATACGCCAACGTGCATCGCGGCGTGCATTTCATGAGCCAGCGCGCGACCGACGCGATGGAAGCGGGCCGCGAGAAGGTCCGCGGCTTCCTCAACGGGGGCGAGACCGGCGAAATCATTTTCGTGCGTGGCGCGACCGAGGGCATCAATCTGGTCGCGTCGAGTTGGGGCCGCGCCAACCTGGGGCCGGACGACGAAATCATCCTGTCGCGGATGGAACACCATTCCAACATCGTGCCGTGGCAGCTCATCGCCCAGCAGACCGGTGCGCGCATCCGCGTGGCCGAGGTGAAGGACGACGGCGCGCTCGATATGGAAAGCTATGCCGGCCTGCTGTCGCCGCGCACGAAGATGGTTGCGATCACCCATGTCAGCAACGCGCTCGGGACCATCACCCCGATCGCCGAAATTATCCGCTTGGCGCACGAACAAGGCGTGGTGGTGCTGGTCGATGGTTGCCAGGCCGCGCCGCATCTGCCGGTCGATGTGCGGAAAATGGATGCGGATTTCTACGTCTTTTCCGGCCACAAGCTATACGGGCCGAGTGGCATCGGCGTGCTGTATGGCAAGCGGGCGCTGCTCGACGCCATGCCGCCCTATCAGGGCGGTGGTGAGATGATCGACACCGTAACCTTCGAGCAAAGCACCTGGGCCGATCTGCCCTTCAAGTTCGAGGCAGGCACGCCACATATCGCGGGCACCATTGCGCTGGGCACGGCGGTCGATTACCTGACCGGGCTGGGCTGGGACGCGCTTCAAGCGCACGAGGACGGGCTGCTTCAATACGCCACGGCGCAGATTGGCGCGCTGAACAATGTCCGGCTGATCGGCACCGCGCCGGAAAAAACGGCCATCGTGTCTTTCGTGCTCGACGGGGTTCATCCGCACGATATCGGGACCATCATGGATCGAGAA
>JAZFSB010000325.1:0-6584 GCA_036445935.1 Alphaproteobacteria bacterium
CGGACGCGCTTGATGGCGTCATCGAAATCGGTGATCTGGGCGGCCCCGGTGCGCCCCGCGATGACCAGCGATGAATCCTGCCGGCCGGCCAGCGCCGCCTTCATCTTGCCGACGCCTTCCTCGATCGAAATCAGCCTGGTCTGGCCGACCGTGCCGAAAGCCTGCGGCAGTTCCGTATCCTCGATGGTCAGGGCCGCGACGCCGGCGGTCTCAAGCTCTTCGACCGTGCGCTTGACGTTGATCGCATTGCCATAGCCGTGATCGGCATCGACCATCAGCGGCAACGAACCCGCCCGGTTGATACGATAGGCCTGATCGGCGAATTCGGTCAGGGTGAGCGCAACGATATCGGGCGCGCCAAGCACGGCCAGCGAAGCAACCGAGCCCGCGAACATGCCGACCTCAAAACCGAGATCCTCGGCGACGCGGGCCGAGATTGGGTCGAACACCGATCCCGGGTGGAAACACGCATCGCCCGCGAGCAGGCCGCGAAAGCGTTCACGTCGGTCGGTCCAGTGCATGGCATTGACTCCCTTTGGCTATACTGGCTGGCGGAACGCTATCGCCCGCCGCCAACGGCCGCAAGGCCGTGTTGAGCACGCACCGGCGGGCCAATGGCCAGCTTGCATTGGAATGGCCCGACGACCAGATTCCCAGGATCGGACCCGGAAGCTGAAAATGAAAGACCGATGATCGGAGTGCGAACATCCAATTCAAAAACGCATTGCAACAGACCAGTGGAAACCTCTTGGCGTGGCTGCTGCCGGGGCACGCCTATCCTCGGTTAGGTGATGGAGCGACGACCGGTGGCGGTGTGGCGGAAGAGAGTGGGAGTTGAACCCACCAAACACGTTGAACGCGTCTCACCGGGTTTGAAGCCCGGGCGCAGCACCGGCTTACGATTCCCTTCCAGAACACACCACCAAACACACCATAGGTCGCGTTACACTTAGCAATCAACCGCGCCATCGCCAAACGTCGATGCAGCGGAACGTCTTATTTCACGGGCATTTCCGACCCGTCTCGTTAAGCCTGCCTTGTCAAAATATTCCAGCACCTCAATGGCGAGATTGCGCCCGATACCCGATTCACTGCGGAACGCGCCCGCGGTCAGACCGCCGTCGGGGGCGATTTTTTCGGCGATCCCGGCCAGAACGCGAACCGCGCCAGGGGTAAAATATCGATTGGTGGCGACCGGCACGACCATGCCCATCGCGGCAATACGCCGCAGGAAGCGGGTCAGATACGCGGTCGGCTGACCGATTTCCTCGGCCAGTTCCACGACCGTCGGTGGCCTGAGGCCCGCATCATCAAGGACGGGCTGGATTAGCGACCACATCTTTTCATCGGCCGGCGCCATGGCGAGCCGGTGATCCGGCAGGCTGAGCCGCATATTGGCGGCAAGCAGCTTGCCGTCTGCGGCCAGTGACGCAACCAGCTCCGAAAACAGCGGCGCCGCGCACGGGCGGTCCAACCGTCGGCGCAGCGCGCTTTCCGCAAGACCCGGCTGGTCTGGCGTATCCGCATGCCAGCGCCCGAGGACAGCCAGCGTTTCGGCGCCAAGCGCGGCCCAGCGTTCGGTCGACACGCCGGTCTCGGCGTCGCTCCTGCCTACCCGGACCATCGGGACCTCTTCCCACAGCGCCTCGGCCTCGGCGCCGGTAAGGTTCCGCGCGCGCGCAAAGCGCGCCAAGTCCACGCCATCGGGCGAGACAAGCAACAGGTCGGCGAGTGCCGCCGCCGCTTCCGTATTATTCAAAGCGGCCAGGATTTGCAGGCGCGCCGGTCGTGCCCGCCCACGGGTCGGCGCGAACGGATCAATTACCCTCCCGCCCGCCATGGTGCGGCGCGCCGACTGATCGCGCAGAATAAAACGGTCGTCGCAGACAGCGCCGACAGGATGATCAAGCACCAGCTGTACCAGGGCAGACTCGCCAGGAGCAATCTGGCGCGCTTCCAGCACGGCGACGCGCGCGCCGACATCGGCCGCGCCGATATGCAGATGCACCGGGGTCCAGTGGCGCAACGGCCGTGGCTCGCCCGGCAGCAATCGGATACGGGCATCGAAGCGCTTGGTCGGTGCGTGAACGGCTTCCGCCACGATCCAGTCGCCGCGATGCACCCGGTCCCGGTCGATATCAGGCCCGGCGATATTGAGCGCGCAGCGCTGACCGATGGTGCCGGTCGCGGATTCCCGGTTCTGCGCATGAATGCCACGCACCCGGGCGGCCAGCCCGGCCGGCGACACCATCAACCGGTCATCGACCGCGACCGTGCCTGAAAATACCGTGCCGGTGACCACCAGCCCGGCGCCCGGCACGGTGAAGCGGCGATCGACGGCAAGACGAAAATTGCCCCGGGCGGCGGCATCGTCGATGTCGCGCGCGGCCTGATGCAAATGATCCCTGAGCGCCGGCACCCCTTCGCCGGTAATACCGGAGACGGGAAATACCGGCGCGCCTTCAAGCCCGGTCTCATGAACCAGCACCTCGATCAGCTCCATCGCCTCCGCCACGCGGTCAGGTTCGGCGCGGTCGATCTTGGTCAGCGCCACGGCGCCGTGTTTGATGCCGAGCAGATCGAGGATCGCCAAATGTTCTTCGGTTTGCGGCATCGGCCCGTCATCGGCCGCGACCACAAGCAAGGCGAAATCGATTCCGGTAACACCGGCCAGCATGTTGCGCACGAAACGCTCATGGCCGGGCACATCGATGAAGCCAAGCGCTCCGCCGCCGTCGAGCGGCTGATAGGCATAGCCGAGATCGATCGAAATGCCGCGGCTCTTCTCCTCTGGCAGCCGATCAGTGTCGACGCCGGTCAGTGCCCGCACCAGCACGGTCTTGCCGTGATCGATATGGCCCGAGGTGGCGACGATCACGGTGCGAGCCCGTCTAGCTGGGTAGCGAACACGTCCGCGTCATCGTCTTCAAGGCAGCGCAGGTCGAGCCAATAGGCGCCGTCCTGAACGCGCCCGATGACCGGCACCGGCAGCGCGCGGAACGCGGCGGAAAGCCGGCCCAGCGCCGCCCCCGCGCCACGCCGGCCGGCCACATGGACGACCAGGGCCGCGCTCGCGATCCGTTCGCCGGGCAACGCGCCGCTGCCGATCTGGCTGCGGCAGGGCGCGACCTCGACCGTGAAGCCATCGCCCAGCTTTGCTGCCAGCACCGGGCACAGACGAAGGGCCAGCGCCTCGACCTCGCCCGCCGACCGCGCCAGCAACCGCAATGTCGGCACCCGCTCGGCCAAACGGTCGGGATCGGCATAAAGCCCAAGCACGCTGGCAAGCGCCGCGATGGTCATCTTGTCGCAACGCATGGCGCGCTTCATCGGGCTCTTCTTCAGCCGCGCGATCAGGTCCGCGCGGCCGACAATAATCCCGGCCTGCGGCCCGCCCAGCAGTTTATCGCCGCTGAAAGTGACGATGTCGGCCCCGTTGGCCAGCGTTTCCTGCGCCGTCGGCTCGTGCGGCAAACCAAATTTCTCAAGCGACGCCAGCGTGCCGCTGCCAAGATCGACCACGAACGGCAGCCCGTGTGCATGGGCAAGCTCGGCCAAGTCAGCTTCCGGCACCGCGGCGGTGAATCCCTGAACTTCGTAATTGCTGGTATGCACCTTCATCAGCAGCGCCGTGCGCGGCCCGATCGCGGCCTCGTAATCGCGGCGATGGGTGCGGTTGGTGGTGCCGACCTCGATCAGCCGGCAGCCGGCCCGCGCCATGATGTCGGGAATGCGAAAGGCGCCGCCGATCTCGATCAGCTCGCCGCGCGACACCGGCACCTCTTTCCTGAGCGCCAGCGCGTTGAGCAGCAGCAACACGGCGGCAGCGTTGTTGTTGACCACGGTCGCGGCTTCGGCGCCGGTCAGCCGGCACAGCCAGTCCTCGAGATGCACATCGCGATCACCACGCCGGCCGGTGGCAATATCGTATTCCAGGTTGCTCGCGCCGCGCGCGACCGCCGCGACTGCCGCGATCGCTTCGGGCGGCAGTGGCGCGCGTCCCAGATTGGTGTGCAGCACGGTGCCGGTCAGGTTGAACACAGGCCTGAGCGACGGCGCGAGCAACGCTTCGAGGACGGCGGCGACGCGGGCAAGCACGGCGGCGCCATCGACGTCCGGGGCCTCGCCATTGGCGATGCTCCGACGCGAAGCCGCCAAATCGTCGCGGATCGCCCCCACGACCGCCTCGCGCCCATAGCCATCGATCAACGCCACCGCATTTTCATGGCGCAGCAACCGGTCGACCGAGGGAATTGCGGATTGGGGCGCCGCCATCATGCAGCCCCCCCCAAATAAAGCATCGCCGCGCGGGGCAGTGAAGCCCCACGCGGCGACAGGGGTCGCGTTAACGGAATCAGCCGGCGAGCGCCACGAGCTGTTCCTTCATGCCCTGTTCCCAGGCATCGAGATCGTAATCGCGCGGGCCTACCCCGCCGGCGAAGGTGATCTTCCCTTCCGGATCGATCACATACAGCCGGACCGGAGCCGCGACATATTTGTTCTCGACATCGTCGTCGATCGTGTCGTTCAGCATCGGCAACTCGAGATCGAGCCCAATCTGGCAGGCCTGACCGATCTCCGCGCGCTCGTCGATGGTCGTCGGCGAGTCGTAGATCACTTCTTCGTACAGGTTTTGCGGCGTCTGCCATCCGTCAGCCGGGTGTGCCTCTCGCACGTAGATCAGGAAAATCGAAAAATCGTCTTTGTGGGCATTGTAGATTTCGTTCAGTCGCACGGACTTCATACGAAAAGGCGGTCACGTATAGGAGCCGAAGGCGAGCGCCACTGGCCGCCCCCGCAACGCCGACAGACGAACCATCTCACCGGTCCGCTTGCGGTCCTTGGTAACCCGTTCCAGTTCGAAATCCGGCGCCATGTCACCAACCTTGGGCGCGGACGACTGGCGATCTTTTTGTTCCGCCATCATGGCGTCGAACTCGTCGCCGGTCATGTCGGAGATTTCAAGCCAGACCTTGCGTTTTTCCGGATAGCTCATATCCGCCCCGGAAAAATTCTTGAAATGTTCATAGCGCGGATCCATGCGCGACTCCCTGTTTAGACTGATAGAAGAACCGAAGCCTAAGGGGACGGCGGCGACAGGGCAACACCAATCAACTTCACTGTCTCGTGAGCCAGGCGGCGAGCCCTTGCAAAGCGTGAACGGTGTGGGACAATGACGTACTTGCACAGGAGAGAAACAGCATGGCGGAAAAGCTTAATTTGGGCGATACGTTCCCCAGCCTGACCCTCAATCTGGTCGGCGGAGGCACGGTGACGGTGCCCGAAACGAACGATGCGAAATACCAAATCGTCCTGTTCTACCGTGGCCATTGGTGACCTTACTGCCGCCGGCAGTTGGTCGGCTTCGAAAACGAAAAAGAAGGCCTGGAAAAGCTGGGCGCCAAGGTATTCGCGGTCAGTGTTGATGACGAGGAAAAGGCCGGCGAGGTCGCCGCCGAGGTATCATTCCCGGTTGGCCATAGCGCAACCCAGGCGGATGGTGACAAAATCGGTGCCTGGTGGGGTGAACAGCGCGGCGGCATCATTCAGCCGGCGGAAGTGATCATCGGCGCCGACGGCAAGGTAGTGGCATCGAGCTACAGTGCCGGGCCGCTCGGTCGAATGGACGCGGCCGATGTGGTCAAGCTGATCAATTTCTACGAATCACGGAAATAGCGGCCGGACCCTTTTCGTATTAAAAGAAGCAGACACGCCGGAACCCGCCGATGGCGGCGTTCCGGCGGTTTTGCGTTTGCGACGAAGACCAGTATTACGAAACTGTTATAACGAACGAGGGGCGACGGGATCATGAAGTTCGGACTGTTCGGCGGCCCGCGTGCGGAGGACGAAACGGGCGCAGGTTATCGCGCAGGCTACGATAACTATTTCGAGCTCATCATCGAGGCCGAGGCGCTCGGCTATTACAGCGCTTTTTCGGTCGAGCATCATTTCAGCGGCATGCGGCAGGTTTCCTCGTCGCTCAACGTGCTGGGGCATGTTGCCGCGATGACCTCGACCATCCGGCTCGGGACCGCCGTGGTGGTGTTGCCGTGGCACAACCCGATGCTGGTCGCCGAACAGGCCGCGACGCTTGACGTCCTGTCCAACGGACGGTTCGACTTCGGCGTCGGGCGCGGCTACCGCAACAACGAATTCGAAGGCTTCTGCATCCCGATCGAAGAGGCGACCGAACGTTTCGAAGAGGCGATACAGGTCATCCGCACCGCCTTCGCCGCCGAAGGCCGCTTTTCGCATCACGGCAAGCGCTGGCATTACGAAAACGCGGTGATCGAGCCGAAGCCGATCCAAATGCCACACCCGCCTTTGTGGCACGCGGCCGGCCGGCCCGAATCTCTCAAATACCCGGCCGAGCAGGGCTACAACCTGTTTCTCGACCAGTTCCAGACCGTCGATGTGATCCTGGAACGACTCGCTATCTACAAGCAGGCGATCGCCGACTGCGGCCGGGAATACGACCCGCTTGGCGTCGCCGTCGCCCGCGCGCTGCATATCACGCGCAATGACGACGAGCGCGAGGAAGCCATCGTTGGCCGCATGCAAATGCTGGACGCGATGAACCAATA
>JAZFSB010000326.1:0-4935 GCA_036445935.1 Alphaproteobacteria bacterium
GCCGGTGCGATCGCGCGTAAGCGGATTACGGCGCAAGCAGCCGGTCGGCGCGCGCCGCGGCGCCCGACGGCAGCGGCGCCGCGGCATCTTCGATCCAGGCCGCGATATCACGCCATACGATTTTGGCCGCGAGGTCGCGCAGCAGCATGTGGTGGCCATTCTTGTAGAGCGCCCGGCGCGCGCGTGGGTTCCCGGCCAGACTGCGCATGACGGCGAAGGACGGGTTTTCCGGCACCAGCTCGTCACGCAGCCCGTAAAGCATCAGCACCGGCGGGTGGGGGAACGGGCCGGTGCGATTGCGCCCCAAGGCGGGCGCGGCGGCAAAGGCCGCATCCATCAGATCGACCAGCCCGGCCAGCGTATCAACCCGCGTTTTGTGGATCGCCTTGGGATCGCGCGCGAGCTGGCGCAGCATCGGAATATTGTCGGACGGGCGCATTTCGATCGCCTCGATGGTCAGCGGCAGCCAAGGCACGGTGTTGGTGGCGAGCCACAGGGCGCCGCGCTCGAACAGGTTCATGTGCGCCCGCCCCCACACCGCCGGCGCCACCAGCACCACACCCGCGACACCCGGCAGCCCGCCATCGGCAAGCGCGGACATGGCGACCGCGCCGCCCATTGAGACACCCACGACATGCAACGCCACGCCGGGATGGCGGTGGCGAATGGCGGCGACCGCGGCTCGCAGATCACTGGCAAGCGTGGCCGTCCCCGCCCAGTAGCCACGGTCAGGCGAGTCACCGAAGCCGCGCTGGTCATAGGCATAGGTGACGATACCGCGCGCCGCCCAGAACGGCGCCGGCAGGGCGAAGGCGCCGGAATAGTCGTTGAAGCCATGCACGGCGAGGATCACCGATTTTGGCGCGCCGTCCGGCCGCCAGACACGCAGCGGCAGCTTCACCCCGTCGGCGGCGATCAGATGATCGCCCAGAAGCGCCGGCGGCGTCGTCACCGCCCCCATTGGCCGAAGCTGGGGTGCGCAGGCGGCGGCGATCAGCGCAAGGCCGACAAGCAGTGAACGGACAGCCCGCACAAAGGGGGAGGGCGCGCGCAGGCGGCGGTGCCTGGCTCCATAAGGGATCGCCCTCCCCCTCGACGGGGGAGGAGTGGGGTGGGGGTGTCCTTTATGTCGGACCCGGGTGCGGCGAAGGATCAAGCGGGCTCTCGCGGGCAGGGATGGCTTGCGCGGCGTGTGTCTTTCGGTATCATCGCCGCGCGCGCTGGATCAAGGGGTAAAAACATTATGGCGGACGCCGCACCTGAACCGCCCGAGACTGTCGAGGTCGAGGAACTCACCGTGGCCTGCGACGGCGATGGCGGCGCGCTGGGCCACCCGAAA
Source organism: Alphaproteobacteria bacterium (assembly GCA_036445935.1). GTDB lineage: Bacteria > Pseudomonadota > Alphaproteobacteria > MPNO01 > UBA2964 > JAZFSB01. Next base: position 1,340 of record JAZFSB010000326.1, read on the forward strand.
GTCTATCTCACGCTGCAAGACGGCCGCATCGAATGCCCCTATTGCGACCGGGCCTACGTGCTCAAGCCCGGCGCGCGGCCAAAGGGCGGACACTGAGCACGCCGGCGGCGCTTGCCGACACGCATCACCGCATCCTGAAACAAGTCTTCGGCTTCGACGGTTTCCGTCCGGGCCAGGAACAGGTGATCGACGCGGTGCTGGCGGGCCGCGACGTGCTGACCGTGATGCCGACCGGGTCGGGCAAGTCGCTCTGTTTTCAGATACCGGCGCTGATCAAGGACGGGCTGGCCATCGTGGTGTCGCCGCTGGTCGCCCTGATGCAGGACCAGGTGGCGGCGCTCAGGCTGGCCGGGGTCGCGGCTGACAGCATCAATTCCGCGCGCGAGCGCCCCGACAATGTCGCGGCCTGGCGCCGCGCGGTTTCCGGCGAAACGCGGCTGCTCTATCTGGCGCCCGAACGGCTGATGACTGAGCGCATGCTGACAGCGCTCGGCGGCCTCGAACTCAGCCTGATCGCGGTCGACGAGGCGCATTGTATTTCGCAATGGGGCCCCGCCTTCCGGCCGGAATACGAAGCGCTTTCCCGATTGCGCGAGATATTTCCCAACGTGCCCCTGGTGGCGCTGACCGCGACCGCCGACGAGATCACGCGCCAGGACATCAATGACCGGCTGTGCGGCGGCCGGGCCGAAACCGTGGTGCTCGGCTTCGACCGGCCCAACATCCGGCTTGCCGTCGAACCCAGGCGCGACGGAAAGCGGCAGCTTCTTGCCTTCATGAAAGACCATGCGGGCGAGGCCGGCATCGTCTATTGCCTGTCGCGGCGCAAGACCGAGGCCACCGCGGCAATGCTCAACCAGAACGGGGTGCGCGCGCTGCCCTATCACGCGGGCATGGACAAGGAAACGCGCGAGACCAACCAGAACCTGTTCATGACCGAGGTGGGCGTGGTCATCGTCGCCACCATCGCGTTTGGCATGGGGATCGACAAATCCGACGTGCGCTTCGTGTTCCACACCGACCTGCCGGGCACGATCGAGGCCTATTACCAGGAGATCGGCCGGGCCGGACGCGACGGCCAGCCCGCGGTCGCGCACATGCTCTACGGGCTCGACGACATCCGCATGCGGCGCGTGTTCATCAACGACGAAGGCGCCGGCGAAGACCGCAAGCGGCGCGAACACAAGCGGCTGGACGCGTTGATCGGCTTTTGCGAATCGCCGGCCTGCCGGCGCGGCGTGCTGCTCGGCTATTTCGGCGAAGCGACCCGGCCGTGCGGCAATTGCGATGTCTGCCTGGACCCGGTCGAGATGGCCGACGGCACAGCCGAGGGACAAAAGGTGCTGTCGGCGGTGATGGGCACGGGCGGACGCTACGGAGCGGTCCATATCGTCGACGTGCTGTACGGCACCACAACCGAAAAGGTGATGCGCGCCGGGCATGACCGGCTGCAGACCTTCGGTATCGGCTCAGATCGCCCCAAGCAGGACTGGCGCTCGCTGATCCGCCAGCTCGTCGCCGCCGGCTTCCTGCACCTTGATGTGGCTGGATATGGCGGGCTGTCGGTAACCGAAAAGGGCGCGGCGCTGCTGCGCGGCGACGAGACATTCGGCTACCGGCCGGACCGGCTGCCGGGCGCGGGACGCAAGACGAAGGACAGGAAAACTAGGGCCGCCGCCGCGACGGACGCCGATGCGCCGCCGCTGACACCGGATCAGGCGAGCTTGCTGGCGGCTTTGCGTGAATTGCGCCTTGGGCTCGCGCGCGAACGAAGGGTGCCGGCCTATGTCGTCTTCACCGACCGCGCGCTGGACGACATGGCGCGCCGCGCGCCGCGCGACGAAGACGAGTTCGCCGAAGTGCACGGCGTCGGCGCCGCCAAGCTGCGCAAATTCGCCGCCCCCTTCCTGGCCGCCATCGCCGCGCATACGGGAGCCTAACCCGGCAGCCACCTCATCAGGCGGGCGAGCGTCAGGAAACCGGCGGTCAAAATGGCGGCACACATGATACCCAGCAGGATGAAGCGTTCGATATTGGCCGCGAGCGCGGATTTGGTGTCGTAGACATCCCGCGCGAAGCTCGAGAGCTTGCTGAGAATAAGCTGGATCTTCTCGCGTTCGATCCCTTGCCAGGATTGAAAAATCGCCAGCATGTAAATCGACGTCGCTCCGACCACGAAGGTCAAAATGGTCAGGACCCGGGTCATGTCCCCGTCCTTACTGTAATAGCGCGCCAGCAAAACGAGGCAAACGAAGACGGCGAGCGTGCCGCCCGTCGTCCGCCATTGAATGAGCTTGGAAAACCGGATGTTTTCTTCCGTGTTGCGGTACAGGCAGAGCAGTTCGGCGTGGGTAAGTTCGTCCACCTCCGATGCGATCAGCTCGGGTTCCTCGGCTTCGGTCTCGTCGATATCTCTGGTCGCCACCTGGTAGACCCTTTGCGGCACGCTATCGACTGACATAAATTGGCTAATATGGTTAACAGCGCGTTAATTGCCGCCAATCATGTTCGAACTCGACCCCCGGCTTGAGGCCGATACCGTTCCGGTTACGGAACTTGTTCTTTGCCGCGTGCTGCTGATGAACGATGCGCGCTTTCCGTGGGCCATCCTGGTGCCACGCCAACCCGGCCTGTGCGAACTCACCGATCTTGGCGTGGACGACCGGGAGACGCTGATGGGCGAAATCGCGGCCGTGTCCGATGCGCTCACCACCCTGTACAAACCGGAAAAGATCAATGTCGGCGCGCTCGGCAATATCGTGCGCCAGCTTCACATTCATATCGTCGCGCGCAATTCAGGCGATACGGCCTGGCCCGGCCCGGTTTGGGGCCATGGCGCGGCCGAGCCCTATGCGGCGGAAGCTTTGGCGGAACGGCGGGCCGCGATCGACCGCGCACTTAGCCTCTAACCCTCGACTCAGGGACCGCCCTGCGGCATCTTGGCGGCGGATCAGAACGGGTGAGGGGCGCATGGCTACCAAGGCGAAAGACGCGGTCGAAAAGGCCAAGGACGGCAAGCCCGACCATGTTTTTCTGATCGACGGATCGGGCTACATCTTCCGCGCCTTCTACGCGCTGCCGCCGATGAACCGGCCGGACGGCACGCCGGTCAACGCGGTCTACGGCTTCACCTCGATGCTGATGAAGCTGGTCGACGATTCGGACGCGGAATATCTGGCGGTCGTGTTCGACACCGCGCGCAAAACCTTCCGCAGCGATATCTATGCCGACTACAAGGCGAACCGTCCGCCGCCACCCGAAGAACTGGTGCCGCAATTCCCGCTGATCCGCGAATCGGCGCGCGCCTTCGGCCTGCCCTGCGTCGAGATGGAAGGCTTCGAGGCGGACGACCTGATCGCGACCTATGCGCGCCGGGCCGCCGCCGCCGGCCACCGGGTCACCATCGTGTCGTCCGACAAGGACCTGATGCAGCTTGTCGATGAGCGCATCTCGATCATGGACCCGATGAAGAACATCATGATCGGGCGCGACGAGGTGATCGCCCGCTTCGGCGTGCCGCCGGAAAAGGTGGTCGACGTGCAGGCGCTGGCCGGCGACGCGACCGACAACGTGCCGGGTGTGCCGGGCATCGGCAT
>JAZFSB010000327.1:0-3295 GCA_036445935.1 Alphaproteobacteria bacterium
CTGGGCGGAATTTTCCCGGCCATGGCCAATACGCTGATGGCATTCGACGCGCTGGGGTATGGGCGTGACCATCCGGATTATGTCACCGCGCGCAAGGCGGTCGACAAGCTTTTGGTGGATGGCGCCGATACTGCCTATGTCCAGCCCTGTCTGTCGCCGGTATGGGACACGGCGCTTGCCGCCCACGCGCTGATGGAAGCCGGCCATGCCGGCGACGATCCGGTGATAAAGCGGGCATCGAAGTGGCTGGTCGATCGCCAGGTGCTCGATGTCAGGGGTGACTGGGCGGTCAACCGGCGCCGCGTCCGGCCTGGCGGCTGGGCGTTCCAGTACCGCAACGACCATTACCCCGATGTCGATGACGCCGCCGCCGTGGTGCTGGCGCTGGATCGCGCCGACGATCCGGACTCGCGCAATGCCATCGAGCGAGGCGCCGAATGGGTTGTCGGTATGCAGGGGTCGTGCGGCGGTTGGGGCGCGTTCGATGCCGATAATGAATATTACTGGCTTGAACATATGCCCTTCGCCGATCACGGGGCGCTGCTTGATCCCGCGACCGCGGATGTCAGCGCGCGCTGTGTCTCGATGCTGGGTCAGCTTGGTTACGGGCGTGAGCATCCGGCGCTCCGCCGGGGGCTGGAATATCTGCGCGGCGAGCAGGAACCCGACGGATCGTGGTTCGGCCGTTGGGGCGCCAACTATATCTATGGCACCTGGTCGGCGCTGAGCGCCCTGAATGGCGCGGGCGAAGACATGACGGCGCCGCATATTCGCAAGGGGGTCGACTGGCTGGTGTCGGTTCAGCGCGAAGATGGCGGCTGGGGCGAGGATTGCGCCACCTACTGGCCCGACAAGCGCGGCGTCGCCAAGGTATCGACGCCGTCGCAGACCGCTTGGGCGCTGCTTGCCCTGATGGCGGCGGGTGAGGTCGAATCAGACGCGGCGCGGCGCGGTGTCGATTATCTGCTGTCGGCGCCGCGGACCGGTGACGTCTGGCACGAGGAATATTTCAACGCCGTCGGATTCCCACGCGTGTTTTTTCTCCGGTATCACGGTTATTGCTCATATTTCCCGCTCTGGGCGTTGGCGCGCTATCGCAATCTGCTCTACGGCAACACCAAGCGGCCCACCCACGGTATCTGATTGCCGACGATCGGCATCATCACTGGCACAAGACCGGAAGAGGCCTGTCTCTCCGACCTGACGCACGCGGACGCGGCGCGGATCCTCTGTTCCGGCGCCAGTGCCGCCGCCGCCGAGGTGGCCGTGCGCCAGTTTGTCGCCGACGGATGCGCCGGCCTTGCCAGCATCGGCACCGCGGGCGGTCTCGACCCCGCGCTGGCGCCCGGCGCCGTGGTGCTCTGCGACGGGGTATACCCGCTCGATGGCGGCGGGGTCGCGCTACCCGACGACGCTTGGACCGATCGCCTGGCGGCTGGGCTTATCGCGGGCGGTTTCACGCCGCGCCGCGGTTGCCTGTTGGGTGCCGGGACGCCGCTGCTGACGTCCGAGGACAAAGCGCGCGTTTTTGACGAAACCGGAGCGTCGGCGGTCGATATGGAAAGCGGCGCGGTTGCGCGCGCCGCGATGGAAGCGGGCCTGCCCTGGATCGCGCTCCGCGTGGTCGCGGATCCCGCCGGCCTCGCCCTGCCGGCGTTGGCGGCGCGGTCGATAAAGCCGGACGGGCGGGTCGATCTGGCAGGTTTGCTTTGCGGGCTGGCGCGGCACCCCGGTCAGATCGGCGGGTTTCTCGCGCTGGCGCGTTCTGGTCGCAAGGCGCTGGGGGTGCTACGCCGCGTCGCGGCCCTTGGCCTCTTCTTCGAGCCGCTGTGACATGGTCTTGACCACGTCGTCGAACACGAACTGCGCCGGGCGCTGATCATCGAGCGGGATTTCCGGCGCCATCGGCTTATCGATGTCGATACCCTTGAGCCAGACGCCAAGCGCCTTGATCGGGTGCGCCACGGTATCGGCGACAGCCGATGCCTCATAGCCGCAATGCACCATGCAGTTGGCGCATTTTTCATAGCGCCCGGTGCCGTAGGCGTCCCAGTCGGTTTCGTCCATCAGCGCGCGAAAGCTCTTGGTGTAGCCCTCGGATAGCAGGTAGCACGGCTTCTGCCAGCCAAACACGTTGCGCGTCGGATTGCCCCAGGGGGTGCAGTGATATTCCTGGTTGCCGGCCAGGAAATCCATGAACAGGGTGGATTGGCTGAACCGCCAGCGCTTGAGCGAGCCTTGTTTGAAGATGTCGCGGAAAAGCTGCTTGGTCCGGCGTCGGTTGAGGAAGTTTTCCTGATCCGCCGCGCGCTCATAGGCATAGCCCGGCGACACCGTGATGCCCTCGACCCCCAGATCATCGATGCAGAAATCGAAGAATGTCGCTGCTTCCTCCGCCGTCATCTGATCGAACAGCGTGCAGTTGACGTTGACCCGGAAGCCCTGCGCCTTGGCCGCCCTGATCGCCGATACCGCGCGGTCGAACGTTCCCGGCTGGTCGACGGCCTTGTCGTGATGTTCGCGCATGCCGTCGAGATGGACCGAGAAAGTCAGATACGGGGTCGGGGTGAACTGCTCGAGCCGCTTTTCCAGCAGCAGCGCGTTGGTGCACAGATAGACGAATTTCTTGCGCCCGACGATGCCATCGACAATTTGCTTGATGTCGCGGTGCAAAAGCGGCTCACCGCCCGGAATTGACACCACCGGCGCGCCGCATTCATCGACCGCCCGCAGGCAGTCATCGACTGAAAGCCGCCGGTTGAGGATTTCGTCCTCGTAATCGATCTTGCCACAGCCGGAACAGGCCAGATTGCAGCGAAACAACGGCTCCAGCATCAGCACCAGGGGATAGCGCGCCTGGCCGATCATCCGCTGCTTCAGGATGTAGCCACCGACCCGGACTTGCTGAATAACGGGAACGCCCAACTGTGCCTCTCTGAATTCGGGCTAAACTAGACGCTTGGCGGAATCGCGGCAAGCGATGCGTGTTGTAGAAGAGTTAAGTAGGGTCGCCCCGCCGCCGGGGAAACCCCACCGTAGAAAATCCGCAGGCCGGTTCCGGCCTGACCGAAAAGTCTTTATGTTTTTGCCGATGCCAGAGGAAGGAAATCGCTCATGACCGTGCTGGTGACAGGCGCTACCGGGTTTGTCGGCTCGGCGGTGGCGCGCCGCCTGCTGGACGACGGGGAAAGCGTGCGCGTGCTCGCGCGGCCAGGCAGTGACCGGCGCAATCTCGACGGGCTGGCGCTCGAAATCGCCGAAGGCGATCTGGGCGATCCCGCTTCGCTGGATGCGG
>JAZFSB010000328.1:0-2807 GCA_036445935.1 Alphaproteobacteria bacterium
TAATTTCATCGCCATGCGGGGCTCAAACATCAGCAATGTCGGCGCCCATGCGATCTCGTTCGTGCCGCTGACCAAGGGCGTCGAGATCATGACCGGGGTGTACCGCATACCGGCGGTGTTCTGCCGGGCCAGCGCGGTGCTCAGCAACACGCCTTCGACCAACCCCTATCGCAGCGCGGGCCGGCCCGAGGTGATGTTTGTCATGGAGCGGCTGGTCGATCTGGCGGCGCGGAAATGCGGTTTCGATCCGGTCGAACTGCGCCGCCGCAACATGATCCCGGCAGCCGCCATGCCCTACGCCAATGGGCTCGGCATGGTCTATGACAGCGGCGACTACGAACAGGCGATGGAAAGCGCGCTCGCGCTCGGCGACTGGAAGGGCTTTCCCGCCCGGCGCGACGAAGCGCGCGCGCGTGGCCGGCATCGCGGCTTCGGCATCGCGGCCTATATGGAGACCTCTACGGGCGCGCCGCGCGAGAGGACCGAGATCACCGTGCGCCCCGACGGCCATGTCGATGTCGTCATCGGCACCATGTCGAGCGGCCAGGGTCACGAAACCAGCTTTGCCCAGCTGGTCACCGAATGGTTGGGGGTGCCGTTCGACGCGGTGCGGCTGATCACCGGCGATACCGACAAGGTCGCGGTCGGCGGCGGCTCACATTCCGGGCGTTCGATGAGGCTGGCCGGCATCGTCATGGGCAAGGCGTCGGACGAAATCATCGACCGGGGCCGGCGGATCGCCGCCGAAATGTTGGAAGCCGCCGCTTCCGATATCAACTTCGCGGACGGGAGGTTCACCGTCTCGGGCACCGACCGCTCGGTCGGCATTTTCGACGTGGCGGACGCGGCCGAGAATGGCGGCGGTCTGCCCGACGATCTGCGGGGCCAGCTTGCCGCCATCTGCGACGAGGTGGTGAAAATTCCCGCCTACCCCTATGGCTGTCATGTCTGCGAGGTCGAAGTTGATCCGGATACCGGCGCGCTGGAGCTGGTGTCCTATGCCGGGGTGGATGACGTGGGACGGGCGGTCAATCCGCTGATCCTGCACGGTCAGGCGCATGGCGCCATCGTCCAGGGGCTGGGCGAGGCGATGTTTGAACTATGTGATTACGATCCCGAAACGGGGCAGATGCGCTCGGCCAGTTTCATGGATTACACCATGCCCCGGGCGGACGACATGCCGTCCTTCCTGACCGAGATCAGCGAGGTCCCGTCGCCGACCAATCCGCTTGGTATTCGCGCTGGCGGCGAAGGCGGCACCACGCCGGCGTTGGCGGTACTGGTCAACGCCATCGTCGACGCGCTGGCCGAATTCGGTGTCCGCCATGTTGAGATGCCAACCACGCCGGAACGCATCTGGCAGGCGATCCGAGATGCCCAGCGAGGCATGGCGGAGGCTTGAAATACGGGCTAGGATCGCCATGGAACGCCAAGAATAAGAGAGACGTCTGGTCATGGATTTTGGCTATTTCACACTCAGCGATAATCGCTATCCCGACAACCCGCGGAGCAGCGAGGACTTTCTTCGGGAAATTCTGGAACAGTCGATCTATGCCGAGGAAATCGGCATGCATTCCGTCTGGGTGGGCGAGCATCATTTCAACCGGCGCGGCTGCGTCTCGGTGCCCGCCGTGCTGCTGTCCAACGTGGCGGGTCGGACGACGCGGGTCCGGCTTGGCCCGGCGGTCGTGGTGCTGCCGATCCATCATCCGGTCCATGTGGCCGAGGAATGGGCCATGCTGGACCAGCTTTCCGGCGGGCGGGTCGATTTCGCCACCGGGCGCGGCTACGACGCCCATGAATACAACCCCTTCGGCGCCGACTTCCAGCTAGGCGCCGAGATGTTCACCGAAGGTCTCGACCTGCTGACGCGCTGCTGGACCGAGACCGAGCCGTTCAGCTTCAAGGGCCAGTTTTACGATGTGGAGGATCTCGAGGTTCACCCCAAGCCGGCGCAACGCCCGTTCCGCCCGTTCATGGGATCGTTCTCCAGCTTCAGCATGGAGCTTGCCGCCGACCTGGACTGGAATTTGATGCTGGCGCCGTTCGCCGCCTCGATGATCTTTGGCGGGCTTGATAAGGCGGTCGCCGCCTATCGCGAAATCTGCGACAGGAAATCGGTTGCGCCGCGCCGTATCAAGAGCAGCTACTTCATCCATATCGGTGACAGCCAGGCGGAAATGGACGAAGCGCGCATGCGGTTGGTGAATTATTTCTCGATGGCCGGCATGCGCAAGAACACCTCGCAGGGCGGCGGCGGCAAGCTGCCGCCGACCATGCGGTATTTCGCCGATATCGGTAAAAAGCTGGTCGATCCAAAGGTCGAGGATTTCGACGACAACGCCATCCTGCTCGGCTCGCCGCAAAAGATCATCAACCGGCTGAAGGCGGTCGAGGCGATGGGCGTCGAAGAGGTGATCCTCTACTTCAATTTCGGTCTGAAGCCGGATGCGCTGGTGCGCGAACAGATGGACCAGTTCATGGCTGACATCGCCCCCGCCTTCGAGGGATCGCACAGCCGGCTCACTGCAGCGGTAGCCGAATAGATTTTCGCCGCTGCTTTGTGCGGCGTCGCACCCGCCCTCTAGAGCATGATCAGCTTACGACGATCTCAACCAGTTCGACGTCGAAGGTCAGGTCCTTGCCCGCGAGCGGGTGGTTGGCGTCCAGTGTTACGGAGACGTCGGTAAGTTCGACCACGATCAGCATGAGCTGCTGGCCGTTTGGCGCCTGGGCCTGAAGCTGGCCGCCGACGGCCAACTCGACATGATCGGGGATTTCGGAGCGTTCGACGGTCTGTACCGCTT
>JAZFSB010000329.1:0-6975 GCA_036445935.1 Alphaproteobacteria bacterium
TTCGCAAGAATCGCATGGCGGCGCTGGGCGAACAGAACCGCACCGACTATGTCGATCCGGAACAGGTGAAACAGGAAATTCTCGAAGCGCGTCGCCTTTTCACCCGCATGCGCTGGCCAGTGATCGACGTCTCGCGCCGATCGATCGAGGAGACCGCGGCCGAGATTACCAACCTCTATAACAATTGGAAGGAATCGAGGGCCGCGACGGCGGCCGGTTCCGAAAGCGCGACGTGATATCCGGTCCGAAGGTGGTCCTGGCTTCGGCCAGCCCGACCCGCCGCCGTCTGCTGCAAGAAGCGGGCGTGTCGCTCACGGTCGTGCCGGCCCGGATCGACGAGGAAGAGATCAAGCTGTCGATGACCGCCGACGGTGCCGGCGGTGCCGCCATCGCCGAAGCGCTGGCCGAGTTAAAGGCCCGCTCCGTCTCGCGCGGAAATCCGGGACAGCTCGTGATCGGCGCCGATCAGGTGCTGGAGCACAAGGGGACGATTTTCAGCAAGCCGGCCGACAGAGCAGAGGCACGGAAGCAACTTCTGACCTTGCGCGGCGACGACCATGCATTGATCGACTACGTCTGCGTGCTGCGTGACGGCGAGAGGCTGTGGCACCGGACGGAAAGCGCCCGGCTCCATATGCGCGATTTTTCCGACGGGTTTCTCGACGCCTATCTCGACGCGGTCGGGGACCAGGCGCTCGACGGGCCGGGGGCTTACCGGCTGGAAGGGCTGGGCGCGCAGCTCTTCGCACGGATTGAGGGCGATTATTTTACCATTCTGGGGCTGCCGCTGCTGGCGCTGCTCGACTATCTTCGCGTGCAGGGGGTGATCGCGAAATGACGCTATCGGGCAAGGCACGGGTCGCGGGGGTGATGGGGTGGCCGGTCGGCCATTCGCTGTCGCCCCGGCTGCACGGTTACTGGCTGTCGGAATACGGCATCGATGGCGCCTATGTTCCGTTTCCCGTCATGGTGGACAGGCTGGGCGATGCGCTGCGCGCGCTGCCGGCGCTCGGCATCGCGGGCGTGAACCTTACCGTACCGCACAAGGTCGCCGCCTGCGGCATCGTCGATGCGATTGATCCGGTGGCGCGACGGATCGGCGCCATCAACACTGTCGTGGTCGGGCCCGACGGCGCGCTCGAAGGCCGCAATACGGATGCGTATGGTTTTATCACCGCGATTGCCGACAGCGTGCCCGGCTGGACCGCAAAAGCCGCCCCCTGCGTGGTCATCGGCGCCGGCGGCGCGGCGCGCGCGGTGTGTGTCGCGCTGCAGGAAGCCGGGGCCGCGGATATCCGCCTGGTAAACCGGACCGAGGCGCGGGCCCGGGACCTTGCCGCCGAACTTGGCGCGGGCGTTACCGTTGCCGGGTGGGACGGGCGCGACGCGGCGCTCGACGATGCCGGACTGCTGGTCAATGCGACAAGCCTGGGGATGCGCGGTCAGCCGCCGCTCGACCTCGATCTCGCGCGGCTGCCGCTTGGCGCGGTGGTCAACGATATCGTTTATGTACCGCTCGAAACCCCGTTACTGGCCGCCGCCGCTCGGCGCGGCAATCCGGTGGTAGACGGGCTTGGTATGCTGTTACATCAGGGCCGGCCCGGTTTTGCCGCCTGGTTCGGGCGCGACCCTTCGGTCACGCCCGCTGTCCGCGCGCATGTGCTTGCCGGGCTCACTCCATGATCGTGATCGGGCTGACGGGCTCCATCGGCATGGGCAAAACCACCACGGCCGCCATGCTGCGCCGCATGGGTGTGCCGGTGTGCGATTCCGATGCCGTCGTGCACGCACTCCTCGCCCAATCGGGCGCTGCCGTCGGGCCGGTCGGTCGCGCGTTCGAGGGCGTGGTCCGGGACGGCGCGGTTGACCGGCGGGCGCTCGGCGACCAGGTCTTCGGCGATGCCGCCGCGCTGCGCCGGCTGGAAGCGATCATCCATCCGCTGGTGCGCCGTGCCCAGATCCGGTTTCTCAAGGGGGCCGCCGTCCGGCATGTGCCGTTGGTGGTGCTCGACGTGCCGCTCTTGTACGAAAGCGGCACCGATGCGCTGTGCGATATCGCCATCGTGGTGACCGCGCCGCGCTTTCTTCAGGAGCAGCGCGTGCTGTCGCGGCCCGGCATGACGCGCGCCCGGCTTGTCGCGACGCTGGCGCGCCAGATGCCGGACGGGGAAAAGCGCCGCCGTGCAGATTTTGTCGTCCAGACCGGCCAGGGCCATCGCCACACCTTGAACCGGCTCAGTGGAATCGTCAGACTGCTACGCGGTCGCCGTGGCGCGCACTGGCCGCCGCGGCGTGGCAACAGGGGCAGGACCCATGCGTGAAATCGTGCTGGATACAGAAACCACCGGCCTGTCGCCGGCCGATGGCGACCGTGTGGTAGAGATCGGTTGTATCGAACTCATCAATCACGTCGCCACGGACGAACATTTCCACGTCTATATCAACCCGGAATGCCCAATGCCGTCGGCTGCCGAAGCCGTGCACGGGCTGGGTGACGAATTCCTCGCCGACAAGCCTGTTTTCGCCGAGGTCGCCGACGGGTTTCTCGACTTCGTTGGCGAGGCCCCGCTGGTAATCCACAACGCAAGCTTCGACATGGGGTTCCTCAACGCCGAGTTTCGCCGGCTTGGGCGCCCGCCGCTGGCCGATGCGCGCGCCATCGACACGGTTTCCATGGCCAGGCGCAAGCATCCCGGCGCGCCGGCCAGCCTGGATGCGTTGTGCCGGCGTTTCGGCATCGATAATTCGGCGCGCTCGCTGCATGGCGCGCTGCTCGATGCGGAGCTGCTGGCCGAGGTCTATCTGGAGCTGATCGGCGGCCGGCAGCCGGGCCTGGAACTTGCCTCGGTGGCCCCCGCGGCGCGCGAGGCGAAAGCCGCCGACCGCGTTGCCCGCGCCCCCCGCCCGCACGCGGCCAGCGCCGAAGAACGCGCCGCACACGAAAAATTCCTGGAGAAGATCACCGACCCGCTCTGGCGCGGCTGAAAGATTTTTAGATTCTTTCCGCTAGCGCGGAATCTCGCCGGTGCCGACTTCTCTAATCAGGTAGTGCCGCTATCGTCGGGCGCGGCGCCGTTGTCGCCGTTGTCTCCGGTCATATGCTGCTGCTGGTAGAGCTCGACGAAATCGATCGGGTTGATGAACAGTGGCGGAAAGCCGCCGTCGCGCGAAATATCCGCGACGATGTTGCGCGCGAACGGGAACAGCAGCCGCGCGCCCTCGATCATCAGAATCGGGCTGATCGCATCATCCGGCACGTTGGCCAGGGTGAAGACGCCGCCATAGGTGAGTTCAAGGATAAACACCGTGCTGTCCGCCGCGCGCGCCTCACCCCGGATCAGCAGCGTTACCTCGTACCGTTCGCCCTCCAGCGGCCGCGCGCTGGTCGTCACCTCGACCGAGACTTCGGGGTTGGTTTGGATCGCGGCCGCCGCGTTGGGGCCAAGCGGGTTCTCGAAGCTCAGATCCTTGATGTATTGAGCCTCGATGCCGATCTGCGGCGAAATCAGCTCATCATCGTCTGGGGTCGCGCCGTCGGGCGCGCTGGGTTCGTCTGCCATTTGGATGGACTCTCGCGGCTGAAAAAGATTTCGCTGGCTATCATGGATCAAACGGGGGCACAAGCGCACCGGCCCGCGTCGGATCGATGCGGATGCGCTCGCAGTTCTGGATGCGCTCGCCGGTTAGCGACCGCACCACGCCCCAATGGGTGATGACGATGGTTTTGGACCAGTCGGGCAGGCCGGCCATGGCGGTGCAAAAGGCGCGGGCGCGGGTATGGAGCGTGTCACCGGCCTCCTCGGTGTGCGACCACCAGACCTCGTCGATGGTATCGAACCCGAAGGCCGGCCAGCGTTGCCGCAATGCCGAGCGCGGCGAGCCGATATCGCAGGCGAACTTCATGCGCTCACGCACCAGGGGATCGACCGAAACCGGCAGTTCAAGCGCTTTGCTGAGGATTTCAGCGGTTTCCAGCGCGCGGCTATAGGGGCTGGTGATGATCCGGCGGACATCTCCTTCGGATTTCAGCTCCCCGGCGGCAATCCGTGCCTGGTCGCGCCCGCGCGGCGTCAGCGGCGGGTCCTCGATACCGGGATCCTGGCGGGTGGCGCCGAACACGACGTTGAACACCGTCTCGGCATGGCGCATCAGGATCATCGCGGCGGCTTTGGATCGTCGTCGGGCTTGTCGGGGTCGATGATGTGGTAATCGCCTTCGATGGCGCCGCTGTCGGCATTGTCGGCGGGGCGGGACACTTCCTCGCCATTGACCCATACCCGACCGCCGCCGCCCTGGGAAATTAGCCGCCACAGCCGGTCGCGCGCAAGCCGCCGCAGCGGCGGCACCATCAGCAGAAAACCCAGCGTATCGGTCAGAAAACCGGGTGTCAGCAGCAGGGCGCCGGCGACCAGCAAACACAGCCCATCGAACAATTCGGCGACCGGGAAGACGTTGCGCATGGCACTTTCCTGCGCCCGACGCAGGGTTTCAAGCCCCTGCGCGCGCAACAACCAGGTTCCCAGAACCGCGGTCAGCACCACCAGCGCGATGGTGTTCCACAGTCCCACGCGCCCGCCAATTTCGATAAACAACCCGATTTCCACGATCGGAACGATGATAAAGGCGGCAAGAAGAAAGATGGCCATGCTTGCGATTTAGGGGTTATCACCCTACCTTCTAGGTCTAACGGTCGTCGGCGAAGCGCTTTACGGCCCGCCGGCCCGTGGCGGCAACCGGTTTAACGAAGCGCCCAGCCCGCGTCCAGTACTCGGCACGCCAATACTTGGTACGCCATAGAAGGCGATTTATCCATGGGCGAAGGATTCCAAGCGCTCGACATCATCCTGTTTGCGATGATCGCGGCCTTCATCGTGCTGCGCTTGCGCGGCGTTCTTGGTCGGCGCACCGGCAATGAGCGCCAGCGCCCCGATCCGCTTACCCACAAGTCACGCGACCGCGCGGATTCCCAGCACGACGACAATGTCATCGAACTCCCGGGCAAGTCCGCGGAACAACCCGACGAAGATTTTGAAGCCGCCGAGTCGGTCACGTCCGAAGAAGAGGCCGAGTCCGATGACCCGGTGGCGGCAGGGCTGACCCAAATCCGGATTGCCGATAACAGTTTCGATCCGGAAGAGTTTATCGGTGGCGCGCGGGCCGCCTTTGAAATGATCGTCCAGGCCTTTGCCGCGGGCGACGTCAAGACGCTGCGGAATATGTTGAATGACGAAGTCTATGACAGGTTTTCGGGCGCCGTAACCGAGCGGGAAAAAACCGAGGACGTCCTAGAAACCACGCTGATCGGTATCAAGAACGCTAATATTATCGAAGCCCGCGTCGATGGCCGCACCGCCTTCGTGACCGTGAAGTTCGCCTCTGAACAGGTCAACGTCACCCGCGACAAGGACGGGGCGGTGGTCGATGGCGACCCCAACCATATCGCGCAGGTCGTTGACATCTGGACCTTCGCCCACAACACGCGCGCCCGTGACCCCAACTGGACCCTGGTCGAAACCCGCAGCTCCAATTAATTACAGTGCCGTCGCCCGGTTGTTCGGTGTCGCGCTGTGCGCGGCGCTGGCCGGTTGCGCGGTTGCGCCCGAACCGAGCGGACGGGCGACGCTGACGCCGGCCGACTTCGCCGATCTTACCGGCTGGGATCGCGATGACGGTATCGCCGCCGCTGCCCGCGCCTTCGCGCTGGGCTGTACCCGGCTCCAAAAACGCAAGCGCTGGGCCGCGCCCTGCAGGGCCGTGGCGGCAGGCCCGCCCGCCAATGCCCGCACGGCCCGGAGATTTTTCGAGCGCTGGTTCCGCCCCCATGCGGTAACCGACAGCGCCGCCGCCGTGGATGGTCTTTTCACGGGTTATTACGAGCCCTCGCTGCGGGGCGCGTTGAAGCCGGATGCGCGCTATCGAATCCCGCTCTTTGCCCGACCCGCCGATCTGATTACCGCCGATCTTGGCAGCTTCGATCCTGCATTGAAGGGCAGGCGGATCACCGGGCGGGTCAGCGACGGCAAGCTGACGCCCTACCCCGCGCGCGCGGAAATCGATCGTGGCGCGCTTGGTGAGAACGGCCGACCACTGGTCTGGGTCGATGATCCGGTGGATGCGTTTTTTCTTCATGTCCAGGGCTCGGGCCGGGTCACGCTCCGGGATGGTTCGGTGATGCGGGTCGGCTTCGCGGCCGTTAACGGCAGGACCTATACCGCGATCGGCCGCGTGCTGGTCGCCCGTGGGGCGCTGGCCAGTGGCAGCGTGACCATGAAGTCGATCCGGGCCTGGCTTGCCGCCCATCCGAAACGGGGCGCTTCCGTGATGGCGGAAAATGCACGCTATGTGTTTTTTCGCGGGCTCAGTGGGCCGGGTCCGGTTGGCGCGCTGGGCGCGCCGCTTACCGCCGGGCGCAGCCTCGCGGTCGATCGCGCCGCGATCCCGTTGGGTGCGCCAGTCTGGCTTGAGACCACCGACGCGCTTGAACCGGATCAAAAGCTGCGGCGCCTGATGGTGGCGCAGGATACCGGGGCAGCGATCAAGGGGGCGGTGCGCGGTGATGTGTTCTTCGGCGCGGGCCGGCTTGCCGCGCGCCGGGCCGGTGCGATGAAGCAGCCTGGCCGCTACTTCGTTCTGCTGCCGCGTCGCCGATGATAATTTCCACCTGTTGCAACGGTTGATTTTGGTGCAACTCGTCCTGAATGGGCGGGGCATCGCGGACGCTGTCGCCATGCGCCTGCTTGCCATTGCCGATGTGACGCGCCAAGCTGCCGCCGGGTGTTCAGGGGATGGGCTTGGCGATGGGGATTGAAGGCGCGCGCGTTGGTCTGTTCGTAACCTGCCTGGTCGATGCGTTCCGCCCGACCGTCGGGTTCGCGGCGGCGGCGCTGTTGGAACAGGCTGGTTGCCATGTTTCGGCGCCGTTGGAACAGACTTGCTGTGGCCAGCCAGCCTATAATTCCGGCGACCGCGACAATG
>JAZFSB010000330.1:0-2714 GCA_036445935.1 Alphaproteobacteria bacterium
GGACCTTGCGGGTGATGGTCTCGGCAAGCTGCTTCTGCGCCCGTGTGTCGACGAAGCCGCTGAGCTGCACTTCGCCGCGGAAGGTGGTGATGTCGATCGAGAAGATACTGAGACCCTTCTCGGCGATGATCGCGGCGCGCACTTTATTGCTGACCAATGAGCTGTCGACATATTCACCGGTGCTTTCGCGCGTTTCCGTCGCGGTGCAGGCGGCGGTGAGCGAAAGGGAGACGGCGGCGAGGCAGGCGATGGCGTGGCGGCGGAAGGGCATATCGGAGTCTCATCCTTGTTTTTTGCGGTCGCCCCAAACATAGGAAGCGCGGGGCAGGTTCGCAATTCCAATTATCCCGGGGTTGCCGCCAGCGAAGTCGCGCGGCACACTCCGGGCCGTTTTATGCAAGGGCGTTTTCCGCTCGCGCGGAATCGCTCCGGCCCGCTCCCCCACCCGTCCACCCATAGGATACTGACCCAGGGGTGGCCAAGTGGGGGAGCGGGCCGGAGCCATCAGATCGAAAAATGCTCCGGAATTTTTCAATAAGGAGAACAGCATGCTGAACGCGGCAATTATTGGTGTTGGACGCTGGGGCCAGTTGCTGGTCGATTCGGTGCAGGGGAAAAGCGATCTTATCCGCTTTACCGCGGGCGTGACGCGGACCCGCGCCAAGGCCGAGGACTACTGCGCCAGGACCGGCATCGACCTGCGAGACAAGCTCGAAGACGTTCTGTCCGATCCCGATATCGACGCCGTGGTCCTGGCGACACCGCACACCGAGCATGAGCACGAGATCATCGCCGCTGCCAAAGCCGGCAAGCATGTGTTCACGGAAAAGCCGTTCACGCTGGATCGACCGAGCGCCGAAGCCGCGGTCGCGGCCTGCGCCGCGGCCGGCGTCACCGTCGCCCTTGGCCATAACCGGCGCTTCATGGCCAACGTGATAGAGCTCAAGCGCAGGATCGAGGCCGGCGAACTTGGCACGCTGATGCATGTCGAGAGCAATTTCTCCTCCGATCTGGGATTCGCCGCCGGGAAGTGGCGGGATTCCCGGGCGGAAAGCCCGGCCGGGGGCATGACCTCGCTGGGCATTCACGCGCTGGACACCATGATCAATCTGTGCGGTCCGATCACCGAGGTCGATGCGCGCAGTCTGCGCCGCGCCATCGAAATCGATATCGATGACACCACGGTGATGCTGTTTTCCTTCGCCAACGGCATGACCGGCTATCTCGGCTGCATGGCGGCGACGGCGAGGATCTGGAGCTTGCGAGTGATCGGCTCGAAGGGCTGGGCGGAAATTCCGGACAACGAGACGCTGCGTATCTGTGGGATGGACGGCGTCGTGCGGGATGTGCCGTTCGACATCAAGGGCGATCCCGGCACGCTGTCGCTGGCAGCCGAACTGGAAGCCTTCGCCGCCGCCGCGACCGGCGGGCCCGCCTATCCGATCACGCCCGCCGAAATGATCAACGCCACCGCGGCGCTGGCCGCGATCAGCGAAAGCGCGACCAGCGGTCAACGCGTCGCCATCACCTGATCGTGAATTAGAGTTGTCTGGCCGAGCCCGGCTGGGCGCGGAACAATGCGGCCATGGGAAAGCTGTTCACCCTGCGCCGTATTCACGGCTGGCTGCTGATTGCCGGTCTCTCCATCGTTGCCGCTTTGGCGATGCCGGGCACCGATGCGCGCGCAAATCCGGCGACCTGGAAATTTGAATGGACCAAGACCGATTTCTCGCGCCATTCGGTCAAATTTGATGAAATCATGTCGGGTGGCCCCGGCAAGGACGGCATCCCGGCCATCGACAAGCCGCGCTTCGTCCCGATCCAGGAGATGACCACCAAGAAATGGATTGGCGATACCGAGCCCGTCATCAGCGTCGAGATTGCGGGCGACCGCCGTGCCTATCCGCTACGCCTCCTGATCTGGCACGAGATCGTCAACGACACGGTTGGCGGGGTGCCGGTGACAGTGACCTATTGTCCGCTGTGCAATTCGGCGATCGTGTTCGACCGCCGCATCGCGGGCCGCATTCTCGATTTTGGCACCACCGGCAAGCTGCGCAATTCGGACCTGGTGATGTATGACCGCCAGACCGAAAGCTGGTGGCAGCAATTCATGGGTGAGGCCATCATCGGCGATATGACCGGCACGCGGCTGAAGATGCTGCCGGCCCGGGTCGAATCCTTTGCCCGGTTCCGCGATCGCGCGCCCGACGGCAAGGTGCTGGTGCCGACCGGCGACGTCAGGCGCAATTACGGCGCCAACCCCTATCGCGGCTATGACACCTCGGCCCGGCCGTTTCTCTATGGCGGCGAGATGCCGAAGGGGATCAAACCGCTGGCTTATGTGCTGGCGATTGGCGATCACGCCTGGTCGCTCGACCTGCTGCGCCGCGAAAAGCGCATCGAGTTCGGCAAGCTGGTGATCAGCTGGACGCCGGGGCAGAATTCGGCGCTCGACCATTATCGTATCGGCCAGGGGCGCGATATCGGCAATATCGTGGTCCAGCGACGCACCGCCAACGGCATGGTCGACGCCGTCCATGACCTTACCTTCGCCTTTGTGTTTCACGCCTTTCGTCCTGGCGGCACGCTCCATAAATAGCGCCGGAATAATAGGCAAAGCTGGATCAAGACCATTTTCGCCCCTATCCTAGGAGCATAAGGGACGATGAAAATGGCAGACGACAAAAATTCCGTACCCAGCAAGCGTGGAA
>JAZFSB010000331.1:0-2061 GCA_036445935.1 Alphaproteobacteria bacterium
TGTTCGATCTCGCCGGAGATGACCCGCACCTGACAGGTCGCGCATAATCCTTGCTCGCAAGACGAATCGGCGAACACGTCGGCTGCCCGGATCGCCTCCAGGATGGTTTGATCGGCGGCAACGCTTAGGTCCATGCGCCGGCGCGAGAGGTATATGTCGAAGGGTTCGTTATGCCAGTCCTGGTCCGGCACGGCGGCGAACAGTTCGAAATGGACGCTGCCCTCGGGCCATTGGCCCGCGGCCTCGCGCACCGCGTCGATCAGGCCCCTGGGCCCGCAAACGTAAACATGGGTGTTCGGCGGCTGTTCGCCCCCCAGGGCCTGCGCAAGATCGATGCCCTGGGACGGATCGCCGCCGTCATGATGATAGCTCAGCCGGGCCCCGGCGACGGCCTCGGCGTCGCCCGCGAAGGCGGTGTCCTCCGCGCTCCTGGTGCAATAATGGAGATCGAAATCGGTACTGCCGGCGGCAAGGCTGCGGGCCATGGCCAGGATCGGCGTGATGCCGATTCCGCCGGCGATCAGGATGTGCTTGCCCGCACTCATATCAAGGGGGAAGTTATTGAGCGGCTTGGTGATCTGCAAACTCTCGCCGGCTTCGACTTGATCGTGAATCCAAGTGGACCCGCCGCGGCTTTCGGGCTCTCTCAGCACGCCGAGAAGATAGTTCGAGCGGTCCGTGGGATCGCCGGCCAGCGAGTACGACCGCCGCATCCCGTTTCCGGTCATGACGTCGATATGGGCGCCGGCCTCGAAGGCGGGAAGCTCCCCGCCATCGGCCGCCGTCAGCACCAGTGCCTTGATGGCAGCGGTTTCGGCGCGCACCTCCTTGACCGTCACATCCAGGAGGTCGACGGATTTGGGCTTGGGCAGTTTCCGGTCCGGCTCCAGCACCAGCCGGTCCACGGTTTTGCCGCCTTTGAGGTGGCTCTCGATGATCTCATCGATATCGGCCTCGTTGGCGTAGGAATACCAGACCGCGTCGGGATAGATCACCATGGTCGGGCCGAGTTCGCAGCGCTCCATGCATCCGGCCTCGGTGATGGTGACGTTTTCGACCCCTGCCTCGGCAATACGCGCGGCAATGGTTGCCATAAATTCCTTGCCGCCGCGGTCGGCGCAACAGCTGCGCGGATGACCTTCGGGCCGCTGGTTGCAACAGCACAGGATATGGGTTTGGTATAAAAGTTCCGGGTCCTGGGGCTGGGAAGCCATATCGTTGTTCTCTCCTATAGGCCGGCGCTGGAACGGATCGGTTATGCCGCGGGGGCCGGGCGCAAGCCCTATTTGGTCTGTTCGAGCGGTGCCGCCTCGGCGGCCTCCCGGTCCGCGGGCTGAACCAGCAGCCGGTCGACACGGCCACCCTCGATGATATGGGTGCGGACGATTTCCTCGGCATCCTCCTTGGTGCGGATTGTGTACCAAACGCCCTCGGGGTAGACCACCATGATCGGTCCCAGCTCGCACCGGTCGAGGCAACTCGCCCGGTTGATGCGGATGCCGGTCACGCCGTTCTGTTTGGCGTACATGCGCATATGCCCGAATAAATCCATCACGCCCTTATCGGCGCAACAGCCCCGGCCGGGCGCCGCTTCCTGGTCGGCCAGGCAGACGAAGATATGGGGTTTGTAAAGCAGCTTGGCGCCGCCATCGCCGTCATTCATGGCATCGTCCTATCCTTTGCGCTTGGCCCTTGGGACCGATTATGGGGCTGTGGTCCCGATGGGGACGGCATGATTGCTGCCGCGTGATAGCGGAAAACAGGGTCCGCTGTCCATGGCGATGAAAAGCCGCCCGGACCCTAGGGCCGAGATTGCTTGCCCGGGGTCGGTTTTGCCGGGGGCGATTTTGCCGCGCCAGTTTTCGCCGGCGCCGATTTCTCCGGAGCCGATTTCGCCGCGCCAGTTTTCGCCGCGCCCGCTTTCGCCGGGGCCGGTTTTAAACCCGGCTTGAGCTGGATCAGGCCGGCCATGGTCATGAGCATGTTCTTGGTTTCGAAATCACTGATGGTATAGGCCCAGCCGGTATTAACACGGTTGATCTTGGCCACTTCCTCGGCGAT
>JAZFSB010000332.1:0-3758 GCA_036445935.1 Alphaproteobacteria bacterium
CCCACAGGCTGGATCGCGGTTTTGGCGCGTTTGAATCCTGGCGCGACGAGATGATCGAAAAGCGCGCGCGCGACCGAATCAAGCTCGACCGCAAGATCGACGTCGAGACCGACTGGCTGCACAAGGGGGTCACCGCCAGGCGCAAGCGCAACCAGGGCCGCCTGCGCGCGCTGCATGCGCTGCGCGAGGAACGCCGTACCCAGCGTCAGCCGACCGGCGCCGTGACCCTGGCCCGGACCGAGGGCGCGGTGAGCGGCAAGCTGGTGATCGAAGCCAAGGGGATTTCCAAATCCTGGGACAAAGCGGGGACGGTGGTGCGCGATTTTTCGCTGCGCGTGTTACGCGGTGAGCGGCTTGGCCTGATCGGTCCCAACGGTGCCGGCAAGACCACACTGCTCAACCTGCTGACTGGCGCGCTGCAACCCGACAGCGGCACAATCCGGATCGGCACCAATCTCGACATGGTCACTTTGGACCAGACGCGGGAAAGCCTCGATCCAGATGCGACGCTGGCCGACACGCTGACCGGTGGGGGCGGCAACACGGTGATGGTCGCCGGCGTCGCGCGCCACGTCGTCGGCTACATGAAGGATTTCCTGTTCCTGCCCGAGCAGGCGCGCACCCCGGTCGGCGTGCTGTCCGGCGGCGAGCGCGGCCGGCTGATGCTGGCGCGCGCGTTGGCACGGCCATCCAACCTGCTGGTGCTGGACGAGCCAACCAACGATCTTGATCTGGAGACGCTGGACCTGTTGCAGGAATTGCTGGCGGACTATCCCGGCACCCTGCTGCTGATCAGTCATGACCGCGATTTTCTCGACCGCGTGGTGACATCGGTAATCGCCCACGAAGGCGACGGGCGCTGGATAGATTATCCCGGCGGCTATAGCGACATGGTCGCCCAGCGCGGCGTAGGCGTGACCGCGCCACCAGCACAGCCCGCGCCGGCGTTACGCAAAAAGACGCCGGTGGCGCCCCGCCCCGCCAGCAAGTCCGCGCGGCTGTCCTTCAAGGACAAGCATGCGCTCGAAACGCTACCGGCGCGGATCGACGCGTTGCAGGCCGACATCGAAGGCGGTCGGGCAGCGCTTGCCGATGCGGGGCTCTACGCGCGCGACGCGGCCTTGTTCGAGCAGACCGCCGCCGCGCTGGAACAGGCCGAAGCCGCGCTTGAGAAGGCCGAGGAAGAGTGGTTGGCCCTTGAACTCAAGCGCGAGGAAATCGAAGGCAGCTAGAACCCGATTTATTGGTGCATGACAGCACCCACCCGCCGCTCTACCATTGAGAACAACAAGAGTTCACAAGACCGTATACGGTCCACAATAAAACTCGATTCAAATGGGAGAGGCACATGAACAAGCACATTTTCAGCACGCTCGCGGCCACGGCGGCCGTACTGGCGACCGGCATTGGCCCGGCGGTGGCGGACGAGGTCGCCGATTTCTACAAGGGCAAGACCATCACCACCTATGTCGGTGTGTCGGCCGGCGGCGGTTATGACGCCTATGCGCGGACGATCGGGCAGTACCTGGTGAAAAATATTCCCGGCAAACCGAAGATCATCACCAAGAACCTGACCGGCGCCGGCGGCATGCGGATGCTCAACTCCATGTATAACGTGTTCCCTCAGGACGGCACCGTCATCGCCCATATCGGCCGCAACCTGGTTACCGCGCCACTATTCGGCGTCAAGGCCGCCAAGTATGACGGCTCCAAGCTCCAGTGGATGGGCAGCGCCAACACCGAATACAGCCTGTGCATTTTCTGGCACAAGTCGAAATTCAGCACCACCGAAGACCTGTTGCGCAAGAAACCGGTCATGGGCGGCATCTCGCTCACCGCGACCACCGATATCCATGCGCGGCTGGTCAACAACCTGCTCGGCGGCAGCCTCAAGCTGATCACCGGCTACCCGGGCGGCTCCGACATCAACCTTGCCTTCCAGCGTGGTGAAGTGGACGGGCGATGCAGCTGGTCCTATTCGTCAATCAAGGCGACGGCGCCGGATTGGCTGCGCGACAACAAGCTGCATTTGGTTCTTCAGGTCGGTGTCTCCAAACATCCCGATTTGCCGCAGATCCCGCTGATCGGCGATCTGGTAACCGATCCGCAGGACAAGCAGGCGCTTCAGGCGCAAATCGCGCCGCAGGCGTTCGGGCGGCCGTTCGCCACCGGGCAAAGCGTGCCTAGGGCGCGGGCGGCGGCATTGCGGGCCGCGTTCTGGAAGACATTGAACGATCCCGTGTTCCTGGCCGCGGCCAAAAAGCGCCGGCTCGAAATCAACCCGATGTCGGGCGAGGACGTTCAGAAGCTGATCGACGCTATCTATGCCCTGCCCAAGGATATCCTGGCGCGTTCGCAGGTGGCGGGAACTTCGTCGGCGCGGACCACGGTGTCCAAGGCGGTGATCCCGATCGCGACCTACAAAGGCACGATCACCAAGGTCAAAAGCGCTGGGCGCCGCGTCACGTGGAAAGGCGCCAAGGCCAAGGGCAAGCTGCGGGTCTCGGGCCGGCGCACCAAAGTCACGGTGGCCGGCGCCAAGGCCAAGCGCAAGGCGCTCAAGGTCGGCATGAATTGCAGCTTCCGGGTGAAAGGCGCACAGAGCGCGCTCAACATCGACTGCAAGTAACCGGAACGGCACCGGGGACAGAGGGTTAAATGTCGAGCCGCGCGGACATCGCGCCTGCCCTCGACATTACGCCCCTGTCGCCGGCGATCGGGGTCGAAATCGGCGGCGTCGATCTGTCACGACCGGTCGATGACGCGACCGGCGCGGGCATAAGGGCCGCTTGGGCCGAAAACTCGATGATCCTGCTGCGCGGCCAGGATCTGTCGCCCGACGACCAGACCCGCTTCGCCCAACTGTTCGGCGAAACCGCCCAGCGGTCGCGCCCGCCGGTGGAAAAGCGCGACTACGTGCCCGACCCCGACAACCCGATGCATCTGATTACCAACCGGCTCGACGACCAGGGCCGCCGGTTGGGCTCGCTCGGCGATGGCGAAATGTGGTTTCACACCGACAAATGCTACGAGGAAAAGCCGCACCGCGCCTCGATACTCTACGCGATGGAACTCCCCACCACCGGCGGCCACACCAGGTTCGCCAGCCTGTATGCCGCCTATGAGCGCATCCCGGCGGCACTGAAACGCCGGCTCGACGGGCGCAAGGTGCTGCAGGCCTACGACTTCACCAAGGACCAGCTGGCCGATGTCGATGACCGGCTGGAAGACCTGCTGCATTTCTGGCAGCCGCTATTCGTGACCAACCCCGACACCGGCCGCAAGGCGGTCTATGTCTGTCGCCTGATGTCGCTGCGTATCGAAGGCATGGACGCGGACGAAAGCCGGGACGTGCTGGACCAGCTCTGCGATATCGTCGAGGCGCCGGAGAATGTCTACGAACATGTCTGGAAGCCCGGCGACATCATCGTCTGGGATAATCTGTCATCGGTCCACGCCCGCACCGACTGGCCCCGCGACCAACCCCGAACGCTCCGCCGTTGCACCGTCCAGGGCGACGCGCTGTATTGAGGTGGAGTGCGACATTTGTGGCTTGACAAATGTTATCAGAAATGATAACTAATAGACCTTGGAAGGTCAGCTTCTACAGTCAGAGGGTCCGTGACGAGACACTGGCCTTGCCGGCCAGCATTCAGGCTAATCTGGTTCATATTCTTGAGCTGATACAGGAGTTCGGCCCTTCGCTCGGCCGCCCACACACTGCGGCGCTGGGTCAAGGGTTGTTTGAAATACGCGCG
>JAZFSB010000333.1:0-3310 GCA_036445935.1 Alphaproteobacteria bacterium
GAAAAGAAGACGCTGCACGACATCCACTGGCTGGCCTGGAAAAAGGGCGTGAAATCGCTTTACTACTGCCGCTCCAAATCGGTCCAGCGGGCCGACGTGGTGTCGCGCAAGACAGAGGTCTACGACCACGGAGCCGCGGTGGGCGCCGCGCCGGGGCCGGAACCGCTGCCGCTTGCCGCCAGTGGCGATACCGAAACCGATTACGAGGAATGCCTCGCCTGTCAGTGAGTGGCTGACGGCAGGTTGCGGGATGACAAGTCCGCGGGCCGCTATGGCCCCGGGCAGGGGGATGAGATGTCGCTGCTGGAAGAAAAAATCGTCTACAAGCCGTTCCGCTATCCGTGGTGCTATGACGCCTGGCTGACCCAGCAGCGGGTGCACTGGATTCCCGAAGAAGTGCCGCTGGCCGATGACGTCAAGGATTGGCATAACAAGCTGACGCCGGGCGAACGTCACACATTGACCCAGATTTTCCGCTTCTTCACCCAGGCGGATATCGAGGTCAATAACTGCTACATGAAGCACTATGCCCAGGTCTTCAAGCCGACCGAGGTGCAGATGATGCTGGCCGCGTTCTCGAATATCGAGACCGTGCATATCGCGGCCTATTCATACTTGCTCGATACCATCGGCATGCCCGAGACCGAGTACCAGGCCTTCCTGCGCTACAAGGAAATGAAGGACAAATACGACTACATGCAGCAGTTCGGCGTCGCCACCAAGAAGGACATCGCCATGACGCTGGCCGTGTTCGGCGCCTTCACCGAGGGGCTGCAGCTGTTCGCCTCGTTCGCCATCCTGCTCAACTTCCCGCGCTTCAACAAGATGAAGGGGATGGGGCAGATCGTATCCTGGTCGGTGCGCGACGAATCTCTGCACACCGAATCGATGATCAAGCTGTTCCGCACCTTCGTGGCGGAAAATCCGGAACTCTGGAACAACGAATTCCAGCGCGAACTCTATGTCGCCTGCTCCACCGTGGTCGAGCACGAGGATGCGTTCATCAACCTCGCCTTCGAGCTGGGCGGCGTCGAGGGGCTGAACGCCGCCGAGGTCAAGGAATACATCCGCTTCATCGCCGACCGGCGTCTGTCGCAGCTCGGTCTGCAGCCGATCTACCGGATCGAGAAAAACCCGCTTCCCTGGCTGGACGAGATCCTGAACGGGGTTGAGCACACCAATTTCTTCGAAAACCGCGCCACCGAATATTCCCGCGCCGCGACCCAGGGAACCTGGGACGAGGTGTGGGACAACTAATGAATTTTTTGACCTAGCGGCACCGGCCCTCTCCCCCTCCCGGCCACCCCTTAGGGCGTTGCCTATGGGTGGCCGGGAGGGGGAGAGGGCCGGTGCGATTCCGCGCCAGCGGAAAACGAACTAATCTTTCCTATTTAACCGTTCGGTAATTCACGCGTCACATTCTTGGCGCGCGATTGCCGCTATCCGCTCGACTCCCGGCTGGCAATTGTGCGATTTATCGCGCTGGGCCAAGGGATACGTGATGCGGAGATTTCTCAAGACAGGTGCGGCGATGGCCGCTTCCATGCTGATCGGCGCGTCCGCTCAGGCGATGACCTGCGCCGCGGGCGACCGCGACGGGCTGGCCGTGCGTGCGCTTCAGACAAGGCTCATGGTTGCGGCGCTGACCTGCGACGCGCGCGCCGACTATAACCAATTTGTCACCCGCTTCCGGCCGCATCTCACCGAGCATGGCACGCGGATGAGACGCTATTTCCGCCACGCCCATGGCGTGCGTCATAAACAGGCGCTCAACAGCTATGTCACCGATCTGGCCAATCGGGCCTCGACGCTCAGCATCAATGATCGCGCCGGGTTCTGCACGATCAGTCGCACCGCCTTCGGCCGGCTGCTCGGCGCGGCCGACCGCGACGCCTATAGCGTATTGTCCCAGGTTGCCGCCGAAACCGGCGCGCGTGCCTCTTGGGCCGGCTGCTAAATTTTATTCCAGCACGATCTCCACGCGACGGTTTTGCGCCTCGCGCACGCCGTCGGCGGTGCGGACCAGCGGCGCGCTTTCGCCCTTGGCCGAGACCCCGATGTCGTTGCGCGCGATGCCGAGCCTGACCAACTCGCCCTGTACCGCGACCGCGCGGCGTTTCGACAGGCGCTGATTATAACCTGTCCGTCCCGCCCGGTCGGTGTGGCCGGTGAGCGCGATTCGCACGCCCGGGCGCTTGCGTGATTCGGCGGCCGCCGCGCGGATGATGCCGCGCGCCCGTGATGTCAGCGCCGCTTTGTCGAAATCAAAGAAGACGATGAAATTCCGCAATATCGGCGGCGGCGGTTTGGGTGCCGCCTTGGGTGGTGGCGGAGGCGGAGGCGGAGGTGGTGGCGGCGGTGGGGGCGGCGCCATCGCCTTCACCGGGGTTGCTTTCGGTTTGGCCTTGCGCGCCCCGAAAGACCAGCGCAGCCCGAACATGATGTCGTGACTGGCATAGTCCGTCTCGAAGCCGGTACCGCCGCTGCTGGTCAGATTGATATCGGGCACCGAGAAGTAGCGATAGCGCAGCGAGGCCCGCATCCGGTCATTGATTTCATAGGCGACGCCGGCCATGGCCTGCCAGGCGACGCCGCTGTCGCTGTCATCCACCGTGCCGGTAACGTTCGGGTGTGCGTCGGCGTCCACATTGACCCGTGCGCCGCCGATGCCGACACCGAGGAAGGGCGTGATCGGTCCGCTGGAATTAAAATCGTAAAGCGCGTTCAGCATCAGGCTGAAGGCCTGGACGTCGCCGTTGATCGCGAGACTCGGCGCGCGGTCGATGTCGTTATCGTGCAGCCCGAATTCAAGTTCGGTACGGAACCCGTTGCCGTAGGCGTGACCAATGGCAAGACCGCCGGCTACACCGTTATCCAGCGACACGTCGGCGCTGGCGCCGCTGGCGCTCACCTCGGAATCCTCAGGCAGTGACACGCCCGCCATGCCTTCGACGTAATAGCCCTTATCCTGGGCCGAGACCGGCGCGGCGATGAATCCGAACAGACCGGCGGCCAGAATCAACGTAGCAAATGAAAAAAGGCGTCGTGGCATGGAATTCCCCTTCGAATGCGGTAGGTAATTATAGTCCGTATGGGCCGGCCGTAATAGAAGTTTTGACTAAGTGGGCGCGGCCGCGCCGGACTGGTATAAGCAGAGTGTCTCAACAAATCAGGGAGAAGACGATGACCCATACCGCACGTAATCCTGACTCCGTTCGCCCGCCTGGCGGGCGCTATTCGCATTCAATCGAGGTCGAGCCCGGCGCGCGCTGGCTCTATGTCGCCGGCCAGACCGGAGTCGCCCCGGACG
>JAZFSB010000334.1:0-8061 GCA_036445935.1 Alphaproteobacteria bacterium
CCAGGTCAAACTCGACGGCAAATCCGAACGTACGGCGGCGGCGGGATTTCTCGAGGCCACGCTCCGCATCGCGCCCGACGCGCGCGACAGCGGCCTGTGGACGCGCCTCGCCGACCGCACGGCGGAACATCTCATCCTGGTCGGTATCTCGCTGGCCGCCGCCATCCTCGCCGCCATCCCGCTCGGCATCTGGGCGGCGCGCCGGGAGCGCGTCGGCCATGCGGTGCTCGGCGTGGTCGGTATCGTGCAGACCATACCGGGGCTGGCGATGCTGGTATTCATGATCCCGCTGCTCGGCATCGGCGGGCCGCCCGCGATCGCGGCGCTGTTCCTCTACAGCCTGCTGCCGATCGTGCGCAACACCCATGCCGGGCTGGTCGGCATCGACGCAGCCCTGATCGAGTCAGCCGACGCGCTCGGCTTGCCGACGGATGCCCGGCTCAGGCTGGTCGAGCTGCCACTCGCGCTGCCCGCGATCCTGGCCGGAATCAAGACCTCGGCGGTGATCAATATCGGCACCGCCACGCTGGGCGCGCTGATCGGCGCCGGCGGCTATGGCCAGCCGATCCTGACCGGAATCCGGCTCGACGATATCGGATTGATCCTGGAAGGGGCCGTGCCCGCCGCGGGTCTCGCCATCGCCGCCCAGCTCGGCTTCGACGCCATCGAACGGCGGATGGTGCCGAAAGGACTGAAGCTCAGCCCTTGATCTGGATCACGATGGTGTGGACGCCGTCGGCTTCGCTGATGGATAGCAACGCATGACCGGCCTGTTCGCAGAAGGCGCGGAAATCGGCCGGCGCCGCTTCATCGGTGGCAAGCACGGTCAATTCCTCACCCGGCGCCATGGCGCGCAGCACCTTTCGCGCACGTAGCACCGGCAGCGGGCATTTGAGCCCCTGGGCATCGATCAGCTCGGCCATGTTCCTCCCCCGAACATCAGCTCGGGGGGCAATCTAGAGCATTTTCCGCTCACGCGGAATCGCTCCGGGCCGGTGCGTTAGATCGGAAAATGCTCTAAATCAAGCCGCAGGCCCGTGAAAGGCGCCTATTTCTGTCTGCCTGAGTATTGCGGCCGCTTGCCGAGCGTTTCTTCGATGTGGCGCGCCAGCGCGACCGTGGCCTTGCCGTCAACCAGCAGCTTGTTATCGGCCTGATACTGGTGAATGGCGGCCCGCGTACGGGAACCGATGACGCCGTCGGCCGGACCCGGCCCATAGCCGAGAGTGGCCAGACCCGACTGGATCGATTTCACATCGGCGTTGCTGGCCGAACTGCGCTTCCAGGCAGGCGTCCCCAGATTGACCTGATCCGGCGTCGTCATGGCGCCAGTCAGACCGCCGGCCGCCGTCCCGATCAAGGCGCCCTGCAACACGCTCATCCCGGTCACCGCGCCCAATACCGCACCCGCCGCGGCGCCGATACCGGCCCCGCTGACCGCACGGTCCTCGGTAGTGTTGCCGCAGCCCGCCAACCCCAGGCTGACCACCGCGAGCATTGCTATAAATCGTCCCATTGCCAGTTCCCTTCTATCGACAAGGCATCCCAAATCGCGCGCTACACTACATATCGTTGGTTTAAATGAAATTACCAATTTTGGTAAACGCGGCATAAGAACGTCTGGTCGCCCCCTCGCCTACCGAACAACAAAGTTTTGTCAAAAGACAAAACAAAAATAGATATATAAAAATTTCAGTATGTATTGTCTTCTTGCTGAGATTTATGTTTTTCTTTCTCAATTCTTTCAATTTCTTCTTTTCTATCAGAATTTATTTTTTGCGAAAGCTGTGAGCAGTTCTTTTTTATAGAAATTTCTTCAATAGCATTTAGGTTTCCTTTCATGTTTGCCACGTCTTCTTTTTGATCATCGGACGCAATGAAAAACAATGCCGGCCAGAACAATACAAGTCCGACACCCATAGCGACCGAATCATTGCCCGCCGTGTCATCCTGACGTTTGTTGACCTGCATGGATTTTCCGAGGACGCGTGCATATTCTTCTCCCATCTGGGGACAGGTATAAGAATTATATTTCAGCGGCGATACATATGACGCCTGGATGTTTTCACTTGATGAGGCACAGCCGGCCAACACCAGACAACCCAATGATAACGCCACCTTGCATTTTGTGATTTTCATAACCCGCAACCTCCCGGCATGTTTTTTTGGTGTAAAACCAACGCCATCATACTCTATACGGGTATTTATAAAGTCAATAACAATTTATACGAGTATTCCAGGGTGAGAAACGCCGGCGGACAACCCATCACCAATCGAAATTTTATTTTTTAAAAAACACTGGCTGGGGCGCCAGGATTCGAACCTGGGATGACGGGATCAAAACCCGTTGCCTTAACCTCTTGGCTACGCCCCAATTCGTGCGGCGCACAACATAATCACCCTGCGGCAACACAGCAAGCAGCCTGTTTGGCAACCCATCTTAACGAAAGGTTCACTGAAAAGGGACTACCGCGTTATAATTCGACCATTGCCGTTCACCGCCTCACCCTGAAATTTGAGTGACCTCATGGCCAGCAGCACGCATCCCTGGAGCCTCAAGGGCATTACCCCGGCCGCGCGCGAGGCGGCGAAACAGGCCGCGGAGGCGGAAGGCGTAACGCTCGGCATCTGGCTTACCCGGTTGATCAGCGACGTTGCGGCCGACCAGGGAATCACGGAAGCAGATATCGTCGACAGGTCCGCGCCACGGGTCGTCGTTGCCGAACCGTCGCCACAAATCCCCAGCCGGCCCAGCTCGATCGAGCGACTGATGAAGCGCAACGGCGATGGGCTGGCCGAACCGCATGACGTCGAATCGCAGGGCTGAGACAGGACCCGGACGGATTCAGCGAAGTCGGAATATTGGCTAAACGTTTTCCGGTAGTCCTCGTCTCTCCGGGTCCATTGGAATTTGTACTTAACAGCGGCACTACCCGGTAGCTATAGTCCACGGGCGCGACAATCAGGGATTCAGGCAATGGCACGCGCCAAAACATGGAGCGTCAAGGGAATCGATCACGACACCCGGGCGCTTGCCCGCGAGGCCGCGGCCCGGGGCGAACAGCCCATCGGAGCCTGGATCGATCGCGCCATCCGGGCCCGTACCGGCCTGCCCCCCGAATCCGAAACGTCCCCGGACACACAGGATGCCTTGCCCGGGATCGACGAAACTGCCGCGACAGCAACTGAGCCAGCCGCACAAGACCGGGCAATCGTCTCGGCTTCCACTGGCCGCGGCGGCGCCTGGTATGCCGTCGGTGGCGTCCTCGTCGTCGCCCTGATCGGTGGTGGAGTCTGGATCATGGATCGAACCGGCCGTGATCAGCCCACCCCGGTCGCGGCAACCACAAAACAAGCACCGCCGCCGGAGACAGCAGCCACTTCGACGGACCAGGGCTCGATGGCTCGGCTGATCGCCAAGGCTAAACGCAACAATCCGGCGGCACAGTATGATCTTGGCCTGATATACGCGCGCGGCGAGACCGCGACGCGCGACGACAGCCAAGCCGCCAAATGGTTTGAAAGCGCCGCCAAGCAGGGCCTACCCGCCGCCCAGTTCAATCTCGGTGTGTTTTATGAGCAGGGGCGCGGCGTCGCGCGCGACCTCTCACTGGCCTTCTTCTGGTATCAGAGCGCTGCCGAACAGGGGCACGCGGAGGCGCGCCATAATCTCGGCACCATGTTGGCCGAAGGCAAGGGCGCGCAGCAAAACTACGAAAAGGCGGCCTACTGGTTCAACAAGGCCGCCGAGGCGGGGATCACGGAATCTTCCCTCAGACTTGGCATGCTGTACGAGCGCGGGTTGGGCCGCCCGCGCGACGTCAATATGGCGCTCGACTTCTATCGTCGCGCCGCCGCCAAGGGCAACACCGAAGCCAAGGAACGCATCACGGCACTCGCCCCCACGGCGACCGCCACCGCGACGGGCGCCGCCGCGACAGGCGCCGAATCGGAAATCGATCTCGAGGGGATCGCCGAACTTCAGCGGCTGCTCCGCCAACTCGAACTGTCGCCCGGTACCGCCGACGGCGTGCTCGGCCGTAAGACGGTCGCCGCCATCCGCATGTATCAGGAATTCGCCGGCCTTCCCGTCAACGGCAAGCCTACCCGAAGCCTGCTCGCAGATCTGCGCCAGGTGGTCGGCGCAATGGGTGGCAAATCCGGCGCCGTCAAACCAGGGCGATAAAAGGTTATCTGGTCACGCGAAATCGCGTCGCCGCCACCCACCATGAAGGCTGATGGGCGACCAGTGCGCGAGCCGCGGCGGTGGCGCCAGCCGCATCATTGAACAGCCCGAAACAGGTAGCCCCGCTACCCGAAAGCCGCGCCAGCAGGCATTCCTCGCTATCCCCGACTGCCTCCAGCACCGCGCCGATCCCAGGCGCGGTCGCCAGGGCGGGCGCGGTCAGGTCGTTACCGGTGGCGTCGAGCGCTTCTATCAGGGCTGCATTGTCGGTGATGTTTTCAGGCCATGTCACGGGCATCGAAAACGGCCCCTGGCGCGCCTTGAAAACCGCCGGCGTCGATACCGCGATGCCGGGATTGACCAGCAACACCCCCAGCGCCGGCAGGTCTGGCGCTGGCACGATAAGCTCTCCGATGCCGGTTACGCGCGCGGTACCGCCGAACAGGCACACCGGCACGTCGGCGCCCAGCGCAAACCCGATGCGCGACAGGGAAGCCGTATCCATGCCGATGCCCCACAGCACATCAAGCGCGCGCAGGGTTGCCGCGGCATCGGCCGAGCCGCCGCCGATACCGGCCGCGACGGGCAGGTTCTTTTCCAGGGTGATCGCGGCCCCCGCCGAAACGCCAGCCTCATCCGCCAAAAGCCGTGCCGCGCGCAACACGAGGTTATCGTCATCACCAGCCAGTCCCGCCGCGAAGGGTCCACTGATTTCGAGCGAAAGATGCGGGGCCGGCAGCGCGCTGATCCGGTCACCGATGTCGGCGAAGGCGATCAGGCTGTCGAGTTCGTGATAACCATCGGCGCGACGGCCGGTGACATGCAGGAACAGATTGATTTTCGCGGGCGCTAACTCCGCGACGGGGTGAAGGTCAGCCGCGTTCATCCGTGCCCGAATTCGCCGCCAGCCCCTGACGCAGCTTTTGCTCGATCTTGGGGATTTCCGCCGCCTCGGGCTTGAGCGAAAGCGCGCGGCGCCATTGGAAGCGCGCCTCGAGCAGCCGCCCGACGCGCCAGTAGGCGTCGCCCAGATGATCATTGATGGTCGGGTCTTCCGGGCGCAGCACGACGGCCCGCTCAAGCTGCTTGGCGGCCCCCGAATATTCACCCAGCCGGTAAAGCACCCAGCCCAGGCTGTCGACGATATAGCCGTCATTCGGGCGGAGTTTCACGGCGCGCCGGATCATGCCCTGGGCCTTGTCGAGATGAAGTCCCTGATCGACCCAGGAATAGCCGAGATAGTTGAGCACATACGGCTGTTCGGGGCTGAGTTTCAGCGCCTGCAGAAAATCGGCTTCGGCATCCGGCCACCGCTTGGCGCGCTCATAGGCGATACCGCGCGCATAAAGCAGCGACCAGTGTTGCCGCTCCAACTTGCCACTTCGCTTAATCGCATCGCTATAGCCGGCAATGGCCTCGTCGAAGCGGTCCTTGGCGCGAAACATATCGCCCAGCCGAACCGCGGCTTCAGGATCACCGGGTCGTTCGGCTACCATCCGGCGCAATTCAGCGACCGCCTCGTCGGTACGTCCCAGATCGTCCAGCGCCGCCGCCTTGCGCAAACGGGATGACCAGAACAACGCCGAGTCCGGCTTTACGGAATTGTACATCGCGATGGCGTCTTCGCGGCGTTTCAGGCTCTCCAGCAAACCAGCGATCAACACCCGGGCGATCGGGAAATCCGGCCGCATGTGAAGCGCAAACCGGCCATAGACCAGGGCGAGATCCACCGATCGGCCCTGCGCCAGCGTACCGGCCAGATTGAAGAAAACTTCGGCAATGCCTTCCGACGGGTTGCCGACCAGTGGCGGCGGCTGGCGCTTGTCAGCGATTCGCACCAGCGCGGCTTCTATGGAAGCGGTCCCGGGGGCCTTGACCAGCAGCGCGTCATAAAGCGCCTTTGCTTCATCAGCCCGGCCGACGCGCTCAAGAAATTGGCCATGCGCCTGAACCACGCGCAACGACTGATTCTTTTTTCCCGCCGCGATAAAGGCCGCCTCGGCGTCTGCCTTGCGCCCCGCCATTTCCAAAATATAGCCACTGTGAAGATGGTGCAGCACAGCCAGGGACGGCACCTTGGAAAGCCCCTCGATTGCCGCGATCGCCTTGTCTGGATTGCCCTGTGCGGCCTCTGTCCAGCCCAACAGCAGCGGCGAGGTGAAATTGTTCATGCCGCGCCGGGGCAACGCCGACAGGCGCTTGGCGGCCTTCGCATAGCGGCCGGCTCGCAAGTCATCGATGGCGATGGCAAGATTGGCGGTCGATGCGTCCTTGTTTGCCGCCACCACGATCCGCGCCGCCTTGATCGCTTCCTCCATGCGGCCGCTTGCGACCAGAGCAAAAAAGATCTGACGGCGAATCCGCTGGTTGGCGGCATCGAGTGTCAGCGCGTCGGACAGGAAATCGGCGGCACTGCCGAAATCGCGGGTACGGCGCGCGTGGCGTCCGGCGAGATAGCGCCCTGACGCGGATGCAAGCTGTATGCCGCCCATCCGGAGGGGAATCGCGGTGCGCGCATTGTCGGCGGTCGCCACAGATGGCGGCACGACCTCCGCCGCACAGGCTGACAGCGCCAACCCGCAGGCAAACAGCAAAATTGTTGCGCCGCGCCGCAACCGGCCGGCTTCCACCGGCATCGTCCCTGGTATTTTCACGTCTTGCATAATCCGCGCTCCGCCGAACCCGGGCGCCATCATCGGGCAATTTGGCAAACCAATACTTACCAAAACCCGACATGGGCCACCGCAGATCGAATTTTTACATATTAACCGGTATTTCTCACAATCGCCATGATTTGCACAGTACTGACCCGCCTACATATTGGGATAGTTCGGCCCACCGCCACCCTCCGGGGTCACCCAGACGATATTCTGGGTCGGATCCTTGATATCACAAGTCTTGCAGTGGACGCAGTTCTGGGCGTTGATCAGCAGTTGCGGCGGGTCGTTTTCGCTATCGCGGACGATTTCATAGACGCCGGCCGGGCAATAGCGCTGCTCGGGCGCGTCGTAATCGGCCAGGTTGACCGTGATCGGCACGCTTTCATCCTTCAGCGTCAAATGGGCAGGCTGGTCCTCTTCGTGGTTGGTGGCGGAAAAAGACACGCTGGTCAGCCGGTCGAAGCTTACCTCGCCATCGGGCCGGGGATAGTCGATCGGCTGGCAATCAGCCGCCTTGCGCAGGGTTTCATGGTCGGCATGGCCGTGGCGCAGCGTCCAGGGCGCGCGGCCGCGCAGTAACACCTGGTCGATGCCGGCATTGATCGTGCCGCCCAACAGCCCCCATTTGAAGCCGGGCCGTACGTTGCGCGCGGCGTGCAGTTCGCGATACGCCCAACTCGATTTGAAAGCGGTCTCGAAGGCGCTCAGCGTCGCCGGCGGCTCGCCATCACCGCTCAGCGCCTCGAACACCGTTTCCGCCGCCACCATGCCGGATTTCATCGCCGTGTGGGTGCCCTTGATCTTGGGCGCGTTCAGCGTGCCCGCCTCGCAGCCGATCAGAAGGCCGCCGGGAAACACCATTTTGGGCAGGCTTTGCAGCCCACCTTCGTTCAGTGCCCGCGCACCGTAGGAAATCCGCCGCCCGCCCTCGAACACCGGGCGAATGCGGGGATGGGTCTTGAAGCGCTGAAACTCCTCATATGGGCTGAGATACGGGTTGGTGTAGTCAAGCCCGACCACGAATCCGACCGCTACCTGGTTGTTTTCCAGGTGATACAGGAACGAGCCGCCATAGGTGGCGTTGTCCAGTGGCCAGCCGGCGGTGTGCATGACCAGGCCCGGCCGGTGCTTTTCCGGATCGACCTCCCACAGCTCCTTGATGCCGATGCCGTAGGTCTGCGGTTCGGCGTCCGCGCGCAGATCGAAACGTTCCAT
>JAZFSB010000335.1:0-2015 GCA_036445935.1 Alphaproteobacteria bacterium
TAACCGACCGGCTTCGGTCTTACGGCGCCGCGATGAAAGCTATGGGAATTGTGGAGCGACAGGAGTGCGGCCGTTGGCTCAACAACAGAGCCGAGAACTCACATCAGCCGTTCCGACGACGAGAGGGGGCGATGGCGAAGTTCAGGGACGTAAAGACTCTGCAGAAGTTTGCCGCCGTCCATGCCTCGATCCATAATCATTTCAATCAGGACCGTCAGCTCAATCGCCGCGGCATCTTCGGACAGAACCGTTCCGCCGCCCCGGCCGAGTGGCGTCAGCTGGCGGCCTGGACATCTTTGCCAAGAGCGTTTTCACGTCTCACAATTTTGGTCTGACAGAGCCGGGACGCGCTCAGCCGTGCTGCCGCGGCAGGTGAGGGTCTCTGGGGAGGACCGGGGGCGGGATGTCCTCGTGCAACAGGTCGCCGAGAATAATCGGCCGCGCCGGCGGTCGCACACGGGGCCAGGCCAGCTCGCCGATGGCGACGCCTTGCGCTTCGGCAACCATAGTGGCGAGCGTGATCAAGCAGTTGCGGCCCTGGCACCGGCCCATGCCAACGCGGGTCGTGGCCTTGAGCTGGGTCATGCTGCCGGCGCCCTCGGCGATGCGCCGACGCAGATCGCCCGCGGTCACGTCCTCGCAGCGGCAGACCACCGTATCCGGTGTCAGCAGATCGAGAAAACCACGCGGCGGCGCGAAGATCCGCTCGAGCCCGGTGCGGAAGCGGTCGAGACGGGCTCGTTGCCGCTCGAGCTGGCGTCGTCGACGCGCGATCGCCACGGTCTCGTCGCAGCCCAGCCGCAGCGCGGCGCCCAGGGCGGCGAGACGGCCCTCGACGAGCGCCATCTCGACACCCCCGATCGCCGCGCAGTCGCCCACCGCGAACACGCCGCCAACGCTGGTTTCCAGGGATCTCGAGCGAATCGGCAGCCACCCGCCGCGCGGCAGATCGAAACGGTGGCAGCAATCAAGCAGCCGGGTCAACTCGACCGATGGCGTCAAGCCAAATCCGGTCACCAGGGTGGTAGCGGCGATAGTCCGGGCACGCCCCCGATCGACGCGCCCGTTAAGGTCGATCGCTGCGATGGTAACCGCGTCGACTGCGTCGCCGCCGCTGGCTTTGACCACGATTTCCCCGCTGCATAGCGGGATTCCAGCGGCCATTAGCGCCGATCGGTATTGCGCAGCCAGGCAAACGATGGCGGGGGCAGCAATCAGCCGCGGCACCTGGCGCCATAGCCGGCGATTGATCGGCGCCGCCTCGACCACGGCGGCGACATCGACTCCGGCGTGCAGCAGGTTCGTCGCGACCACCAGCAACAGGGGCCCGTTGCCGGCGACGACGGTGCGCCCACCGGGGACGATGCGCTGGCTCTTGGCCAAGTTTTGTACCGCGCCGGCGGTGACGACGCCCGGCAGAGTCCAGCCGGGAAACGGAACCGGCCGGTCGTAGGCCCCGGCGGCCACGACGACGGTGCCGGCGTGGACCCGACCCGAGCGTGCCCCCGCCGTGTAGGCCAGCACGCCGGGTTCGGGTGCATCCCACACCACGGCGCCGGGCAGATACGTCACCAGCGGACGGTCGAGGACGCGAAACAACGCCTCAGCACGTGCCATTTCCTTGTCGGAGGCGCTGCGGCCGTGACGGCGGAAAGAGCCCGGCGGCTGACGGAAGTACTGTCCGCCGGGACACGGGTTGTCATCGATCAAGGTGACCGACAGTCCGTAGGTCACGGCCTCCGTTGCGGCGGCGAGCCCGCCTGGTCCAGCGCCAACGATGGCTAGGTCGCAGGTCTTCAACCGTCACCCCCGGCGCCGGGTCCGTGTTGGGTCTCGACCCGCATATCTGGCGCGGCCGGGGTCACGCATGACCGGACATTGGGGCGTCCATCGACCACCACGACACATTCCCAGCAAACCCCCATGACGCAGTAGGGCCCGCGACGCTCTCGCAACCGCGTGGTCAAGCGGCTGTGTCTGCGGCCCGCTGCGAGCAGGGCGGCGGCGATGCTTTC
>JAZFSB010000336.1:0-3168 GCA_036445935.1 Alphaproteobacteria bacterium
TCTATGCCAAAATCGGCCTGGTCGGAACCTCGCTGGGCCTCGTCCTCGGCCACACGGTGCTGTGCGTGCCGTTCGTGGTCGTGACCGTGATGGCCGTTCTCAAGAACTACGATGATCGGTTTGATCATGCGGCATGGACGTTGGGCGCAAGCAAGATCCAGGCGCTGCGCTACATCACCTTGCCGTTGATCCGGCCGGGCTTGATAGCCGCGTTCCTGTTCGCCTTCGTGACCTCGTTCGACGAGTTGACGATCGCCTTGTTCGTCAGCGGCGGCGCGGCACCCACCCTGCCCAAGCAGATGTGGACCGACGCGCTTTTGAAGGTCAGTCCCACCGTGCTCGCGGTTTCGACGGTCGTCCTCATCCTGATCACAGCGGTTATCCTATTGGCGGAGTACGCCCGCCGCCGCACCACCCACAGCTGACGCGGTGCCGTCGCACGCCGCGACGTGTGATGGTAGGGTCCCGGCCTAGGCTCGCCGCGGGATTTCGTCTCAAGGAGAGAGAGCGGAGTGACAGGCACACAACCCGCCAAGGTGACCGTAATCGGCGCCGGCGTCGTCGGCATGGTTTGCGCCGGTTATCTGCAACGCGACGGCCACGAGGTCGCGGTGCTCGATCCGGTGCCGCCCGGCGAGAGCTGCTCGTTCGGCAACGCGGGCGGGATGAGCCCCGGAGCGGTCGTGCCGCTGTCGATGCCTGGCATGCTATCACAGGTCCCGAAATGGCTGCTCGACCCCATGGGGCCGCTTATCGTCCGCCCCGCCTATCTTCCCCGCCTGGTACCCTGGCTGCTGCGCTTCCGGCGCGCCGGGTCGGCGCGGCGCGTGGAACACATCTCGATCGCGCTGCGCGCGCTTCATAAGGAGACCTTCGAGAGCTACGACCCGTTGGTCAAGGCGGCGCGGATCGAGGGCCTGATCCAACGCGTCGGCCAGCTCTACGTCTACAATTCGGAGGCGTCATATCGCAAAGATGCCCCGGCGATGGCGCTGCGCCGCGCCCGCGGCGTCCGCTTCGAGGAACTCGACGGCGACCGGATCCGCGAGCTCGAACCCGCGTTGGCGCCGATCTTCGAGCGCGCCGCGTTCTTCCCTGACCACGGCCATTGCCGCAACCCGTTACGCCTCGTGCAGATGCTGGCCGAGCAATTCGCGCGCGCCGGCGGAACGATCCTCCGGCGCAGGGTCACCGGGTTCGAGATCGGCCCCGGCGGGCCGACCCGCCTGCGCACGGATGGCGGCGACCTGGACGTCACGACGGTGGTCGTCGCCGCCGGCGCGTGGTCGCACCGGCTGGCCGCCCAGATCGGCAGCAAGGTGCCGCTCGAAACCCAACGCGGCTATCACGTGACCGCCGCGGAGCCCGGAATCGAGCCCCGGTTGAACGTGATGTGGGCGGAACGTAAGTTCGTGGCCACGCCCATGGAAATCGGCATGCGGTTCGCGGGCACCGCGGAGTTCGCCGGGCTCGAGGCCCCGCCCGATTACCGCCGGGCGCGCGTGCTGCTCGAACAGGGCAAGCGAATGTATCCCGGCCTCAACACCGAGCGGGTTTCGGAGTGGATGGGGCATCGCCCGTGCCTTCCCGACACGATTCCGGTGATTGGCCGCTCACCGCATTTTGCGGCCGTCCACTACGCGTTCGGTCACGGCCATACCGGGCTTACTGGTGCCTCGATGACTGGACGGATCATTGCCGACCTGGTCGCCGGCCGGGCGCCGCCGATAGATATCGCGCCGTTTCGAATCGAGCGCTTCTGACGCACCGGCCGGCTAGCCGGCGCGACGCGACGCCGCCGATGAGCGCAGGATGAGGAAGCCGCTGGCGACGATGACGAGGGCGCCGAGCACGGCCAACTCGTCCGGAACTTCTCCAAACACCGCATAGCCGAGGATTCCGGCGAACAGCAGGCGTGAGTAGTCGAGGGGCGCCACCACGGTCATCTCGCCGATCCGGCAGGCGGCGATGAAGCATACCTGATTGACGATTCCGAGCACCGCGACAGCGCCGAGCAACGCCAGTTCGACCAGCGTCGGCGTGTGCCAGACGTCGAGCGTCGGCACGAGAAACACCACCATCGCGAAAAGCGAGAAATAGAGCATGATCAACTCGGGTGGTTCGACCCGGGCCATCTTCTTAACGAACACGCCGACCACGGCATGGAGCAGCGCCCCGAGCAGCGCGATCAAGCTCACCGGATCGAAGGCCGCGGTCCCCGGCCGCACCACGACGATGACGCCCAGAAAGCCGATCAACGTGGCCGTCGTGCGCCACCAGCCTGGGGTTTCGCCAAGGAAGGGCACGGCGAGCACGATCATGAACATCGGCATCGTGAACATGATCGCCGTCGCGTCGGCGAGCGGCATCGCCGTGAACGCATAGAAAGTGCAGATCAACGATCCGGCGCCGGCGATCGCGCGGCCGGTGTGAAGGCCGAGGTTGTGCGACAGATCGCGCATGCGCAACCGAAGCATCGCAACGGGAAGCACCAAAAGAGATCCAAAAAGACCGCGGAAAAACGCGATTTCGAAGCTGTCGATGGTCGCGCCGAGATCTTTGACGATCGCGCTCTGCAGGGTCATGGTGAGCGCGGCGACCAGCATCCACAGTGCCCCACGCCTGTTGTCGCTGCCCCAACCCAAACTCCTCCCCCTTTCGCGATCGTCCGATTTATACCAAGGAACGCTGATAATGGCCCATAGAGACCGCTCGCGCGATCTCTATGGGCCATGATCGGCGAGATTTTGAACTAGCCTCACGGCGGCGGGCCGGCCGAGGCTTGCCGAACGCATCAGACAATTCCCGGTCCGGCGCGCCGCGAAGCCCTCCGGCATTAGCGAGGTGTTGCAATTCCCCGCGTCGCCGCGCAACGTCTTAATTGGCGGGGACACGGTGATCGTCGACGGCGGCACGAGCATGGCGTGAACCTCGTGACATTGGCGGAACGCCCGGCACCGGGCATGGGAAGTTGTATGGGGACGCGCTATTTTGTCGCTGCCGACACAGGCGGCACCTTTACCGACTTCGTGGCGCTCGATGGGACGAGCGGCGAGATTATCGCCTTCAAGTTGCCGTCGGTCCCCGGCGACCCGGCAAGAGCCGTGGCAAGGGGACTCGAGCGCCTTGCCGACCGCTATGCCATTCCGCCCTCGGCGATCGCGCGGT
>JAZFSB010000337.1:0-3057 GCA_036445935.1 Alphaproteobacteria bacterium
GAGACTGCGCCTGATTCCGCCCGCCGCCAAAGAGCGGTAAAATAACCCCTTGACCGTAGGGCTGTAATGACCACATTATAGGCATGCGAATGCGTCGCATTAGCGAAACCTTTACCGGTGATACTCAAGATCAACGGACTATGGTCAAACCAGCAGCCGAGAGCCAGGGGTACCGAACATGATGAAATTCAAAGCCGTTTTTGGGGCGACGATCGTCGGCGCCATATCGGGAATGGCGGCCATGACGGCCATGGCGACCGGCGCATCGGCCGCCGAGGTCAATCTTTATTCCTATCGCCAGCCGTTTCTGATGGATCCGCTGCTCGATGCCTTCACCGAGGAGACCGGGATCGTGGTCAATATGGTGTATTTGAAATCGGGCATGCTGGAGCGGCTCAAGGCCGAAGGCGCCAACAGCCCCGCCGATCTGGTCCTGACCGCCGACATCGGCAACCTCCACAATCTGGTCGAGGCCGGGCTTCTTCAATCCAGCAAATCGAGCGTGCTCGATCGCAACGTACCCGCCAATCTACGCCACCCCGATGGCCTGTGGTATGGCCTGACCACGCGCGCCCGGATCATTTACGCGCATAAGGAACGGGTCAAGCCGGGCGAGGTCACGAGTTATGAGGACCTGGCCAAGCCCCATATGAAGGGGCGCGTCTGCACCCGGTCCGGAAAACACGTCTATAACGTCTCGCTGCTGGCGTCGATCATCGCGGCGCGAGGCGAGGCCGCCGCCGAGGCCTGGGCCCGGGGCGTCAAGGAGAACCTGGCGCGCAAACCGCAAGGCAACGACCGCGCCCAGGTGAAGGCGGTGTTCCAAGGCGAGTGCGACGTGTCGCTGGGCAACACCTATTACATGGGCAAGATGGCGACCAACGAGAAAAATCCCGAGCAAAAGGAATGGGCCGCCGCGGTCAACGTGATTTTCCCCAACCAAGGGGGCCGCGGCACCCACGTCAACATTTCGGGCGCCGGCATCACCACCAGCGCCAAGAACAAGGCCAACGCGGTCAAGCTGATCGAATTTCTGAGCGGTGAGGCGGCGCAGCGGATTTATGCCGAGGACAACTTCGAATATCCGGTCAAGGCGGGGGTCGAACTGCACCCCATCGTCGCCGGCTGGGGAACCTTCAAGGCCGACGAAACATTCCTGTCCGAAATCGCCAAGCACCGCACGACGGCGACCCGGATCATGGACAGGGTAAGGTACGATAACTAGGGCGTGACTGGGCTCGGCGGAGGCGCGGGTTGTCCCGCGCTTTTTCCGGGCCGGCGCCTTGACTTGGGCCCGCGATATTCAGGGACCGCAGCGAGACGTTGGGGATTGAACCGATCGTGACGGCCGAGGCAGCGACGACCGGGATCGCCTCCAGGGCCAGGAAGCGGTCCTGGTCGTGGGTCAACCCGTGGACCCTCGGGACCGTGGCGATCGCGGCGGCGGTGGCGATGCCGATCGTTGCCGTGATCTTCCTGGGCCTGACGCCGAGCGACGATATCTGGGCCCATCTGGCCTCGACCGTTCTGCCGCTCTATATCTCGACCACGTTAAAGCTGATGGCCGGCGTCGGCATCGGCACCCTGATCGTCGGGGTCGGCACGGCGTGGCTGGTGAGCACCTGCCGGTTTCCGGGCAAGCGCCTGTTCGAATGGGCGCTGCTGCTGCCCCTGGCCCTGCCGGCCTATGTGATCGCCTACGTCTACACCGATATTCTGGAATACGCCGGCCCGGTGCAGGCGCTGCTGCGCGATGCCTTCGGCTGGACCGCCAAGCGGGAATACTGGTTCCCCGAGATCCGTTCGATCGGCGGCGCGATTTCGATGATGACGCTGGTTTTGTACCCTTACGTCTATCTGCTGTCGCGCGCAGCCTTTATGGAACAGTCGGTCTGCGTGCTGGACGCCAGCCGGGTCCTGGGACGGGGACCGTGGCGGGGCTTCTTTTCCGTGGCCCTGCCGCTGGCGCGGCCGGCCATCGTGGTCGGGGTGTCGCTGGTGATGATGGAGACCCTGAACGATTTCGGCACGGTCGACTTTTTCGCGGTCAGCACCTTCACGCTCGGCATCTACGATGTCTGGATGAACATGAACAACGTCGCGGGCGCCGCGCAACTGGCCGGACTGCTGCTGTTTTTCGTGGTGTTCCTGGTGCTGGCCGAGCGTTTCGCCCGGCGCAAGCAGCGCTTCCACCACACCACGTCGAAATACCAGGCCGCGCCCGGATACGAGCTGACCGGCTGGCCACGCCGCCTGGCGACGCTCGGCTGCGCGCTGCCGGTGGCGTTCGGCTTCGTGGTGCCGGCGGCGGTGCTGAGCGGTTACGCGGTGGTCCATTTCGAGGCGGCGAGCGACCCGGAAGTCTATCGCTACGCCGGCAACAGTCTCATGTTATCGGGCCTGACCGCGGTCCTTGCCGTCCTTATCGGCATATTCATGGCTTACGGCGTGCGGCTCAGGAATGAGAAGATCGTCACCTTCATGGCGCGTTTCGCCAGTCTCGGCTATGCGGTTCCCGGCTCGGTCCTGGCGGTCGGCGTGCTGGTCACCCTGG
Organism: Alphaproteobacteria bacterium; assembly: GCA_036445935.1. GTDB lineage: Bacteria > Pseudomonadota > Alphaproteobacteria > MPNO01 > UBA2964 > JAZFSB01. The sequence continues at coordinate 2,555 of JAZFSB010000337.1, forward strand.
GCGCCATGGATAACGGCATCGATGGCTTCATGCGGCGGAATTTCGGGATTTCGACCGGGCTTTTGTTCAGCGGCACCATCGCCGCCGTGACGTTCGGATATCTGGTGCGGTTTCTGGCGCTGTCCTTCGGCAGCATCGAGGCCAGCCTGGGCAAGATCACACCCAGCATGGATGGCGCCGCGCGTAGCCTCGGCCACGGCCCGTTCAGCACGCTCCGGCGCATCCATATTCCGCTGATCCGGGGCAGCACGCTGACCGCGGCCATGCTGGTCTTTGTCGACTGCATGAAGGAGCTGCCGATGACGGTGATCCTGCGGCCGTTCAATTTTCACACCCTGGCGACCTACGTCCACCAATACGCCTCCGACGAACTCTTGGGCGAGGCGTCGCTGGCGGCGCTGGCCATCGTCGGGTTTGGCATTCTACCGGTAATCGTGCTTAGCTTCGCCATGACACGGTCCCGTCCTGGACATGCAGGGGAGATTGAAGCGTCGTGAAGGGCC